>CAXSFF010000942.1:0-2288 GCA_964236035.1 uncultured Acetobacteraceae bacterium | reverse complement strand
TGCCCGGGATGATGATGGCGATGCTGCGGCTGAACGTGCCGAGCGTGTTCATGTACGGCGGCTCCATCCTGCCGGGGTCGTTCAAGGGCCGCGACGTGACCGTGGGCGACGTGTTCGAGGCGGTCGGCCAGCACGCCGCCGGGCGCATGAGCGACGCCGACCTGCACGAGCTGGAGTGCGTCGCGTGCCCCAGCGCCGGGGCGTGCGGCGGGCAGTTCACCGCCAATACCATGGCGACCGTGAGCGAGGCGATCGGGCTGGCGTTGCCCGGGTCGGCGGGGGCGCCGGCGCCGTACGAGGACCGCGACCACTGGGCGGCGGAGAGCGGGCGCGCGGTGATGGCGCTGCTGGAGAGCGGCCTGCGCCCGCGCGACATCGTGACGATGAAGGCGCTGGAGAACGCCGCCGTGGTGGTGGGCGCCACCGGCGGCAGCACCAACGCCGGGCTGCACCTGCCGGCGATGGCGCACGAGGCCGGGCTGCGCTTCACCATGGACGACGTGGTGCAGATCATGCGGCGCACGCCGTACATCGCCGACCTCAAGCCCGGCGGCAAGTACGTGGCGTTCGACGTGCACCGGATCGGCGGCATCCCCGTGATCCTGAAGTCGCTGCTGGACGGCGGCCTTTTGCACGGCGACTGCATCACCGTCAGCGGGCGGACGATGGCGGAGAACCTGCGCGACGTGGTTTTCCCCACCGACCAGGACGTGGTCTACACCGTGCGCGACCCGATCACGCCGACCGGCGGCGTGGTCGGGCTGCGCGGCAACCTGGCCCCGGACGGCGCCATCGTGAAGGTGGCCGGGCTGGCGATGCAGCGCTTCGAGGGCACGGCGCTGTGCTTCGACTGCGAGGAGGACGCCTTCGCCGCCGTCGAGGCGCGCGCCTACAAGGCCGGCGACGTGATCGTCATCCGCTACGAGGGGCCGAAGGGCGGACCAGGGATGCGCGAGATGCTGTCGACCACGGCAGCGATCTACGGCCAGGGCATGGGCGGCGACGTGGCGCTGATCACCGACGGGCGGTTCTCCGGCGCCACGCGGGGGTTCTGCGTCGGCCATGTCGGGCCGGAGGCGGCAGTGGGCGGGCCGATCGCGCTGCTGCGCAACGGCGACCGCATCGTGATGGACGCCGTGGCCGGCACGATCGAGGTGCTGGTGCCCGACGCCGAGTTGGCGGAGCGCCGCGCCGCGTGGGTTCCGCGCAAGACCGACTACAACAGCGGCGCGATCTGGAAATACGCCCAACTGGTCGGCCCGGCGCATCTTGGCGGCGTCACCAACCCCGGGGGTGCGGCGGAGACGCATTGCTACGCCGACCTGTAACCCGTTTGCCGCTGCAAGTGGCTCCTCCCCACGCGGGAGGGGCCAGCCCGACCTGCCTGCCGAACGGCTAGAGTCCCCGTAGTTGGCGCCATTTTCATTCGGCAGCAGAACTTGCTGTCGGCGTTTCGTGATGCCTGTCCTGGTTGCCGGCATCGCATCGACGTCCTGCCACCAGCCAGCCCATGGCCCTGACCTATGTCGGGATTTCTTACTACTTCACAGGAGAGCCACACCGGCCATTTCTAACATACTGATATGTCTCGATCCGTCAGACTGGCATAACTATTGCTGACTATCTTTATGAGACTGTAACCTCATTAAAAGATTCACTGCTCTGTTCGGGGACACCATGAAGATTTTTCATAAATCGATATTCATCGCTGGCTTGTTGGTGACGCTTGCCATCGGCATCGATGCGGCACGGGCAGACGCGATCCCCTACCAGCATGCAGGCACGCCGAACCTTGTCACGTACGCCTTCACCGCGGCGGTGAGTGGCGACGTGACGGCTTATTTCGCCGGCTCGTATGCGGCCTACGATGAGAAGGTCGGATTGCTGGACAACGGGGTTTTGACCGCGAACGGCTTCGGCCTGGATGACCATACATCCACCATCGGGCAAAGCTTTGATTTCGGCCACGTCACCGGCGGCGACACCCTTGTCTTCGTACTCGATGTCCTCTCGCCTCAACTCGGCAAAGTCTACTCGGATGCGAGCCTGAACAGTGGCTATGACACCAACGGCTTCTTGGGGCATAACCACATATACTCTACGGCCTATACAGGGACGTCTCCTTTGCTTCCCAACATCCCTAATGGCACGTACGTCGGCTTTGAAGACCTGCCTTTTCCAGGTTCCGACTTCAACTATACGGATGAAACCTACGTGTTCACCGATGTGGCCATAGCACCATCAAACCAAGTGCCGGAACCGGCATCGCTCGCTCTGCTTGGCATAAG
>CAXSFF010000941.1:0-2288 GCA_964236035.1 uncultured Acetobacteraceae bacterium | reverse complement strand
GGCCTGGAACAAGGTGATGATGCTAGATCGCTTCGATGTGAAAGTCTGAGGCATATAGTCGAACACCGGCATGAGGAGCTCGCCAGCGCTGGCGAGCTCCTCATGCATCCGGTAAGCGCCTGCGCGGATACCGAGTTACCGAATCAGCGAGGTTCTTGCATCCCGGTCGCCTCCGGTTTGACCGATGAGGGCGGGGTGCTGAATGCGCTGGCGCGTCGACGATCAGCGGCAGGCGGCTCGGATGGGTCCGTGTCGTGACGTCCGCTTGCCTCTACCCGGATGGTCGCCGTCATTCCCGCGAACAGCCTGACATTCGGCGGCACGTCGTCCAGATGGATGCGGACCGGAACGCGTTGCGCGAGCCGAACCCAGGTGAAAACCGGGTTGACCGACGCGAGGCCCGCCCCGTCCGGCTGGGCATTGGTCACCTCGATGCCGCGCGCGATGCTGTCGACGTGCCCCCTCACCTCCTGCCTATAGCCCATGAGCTGCACGCGGACGGGGTCGCCGTCGCCGACGTGCGTCAACGCTTCCTCCTCGAAATATCCATCCAGCCAAAACGAGTCGGCGTCGACGATGGCGATGTTGCGCTGGCCGACGGAGGCGAAGTCGCCTTGTTGCACGAGAAGGTTGGTGACCCATCCGTTGACCGGCGAGAGCATTTCCGTGCGACGGAGGTTGACCCGTGCCTGGGCAAGCTGCGACCTCATCTTGTCGACCGTCGCCTGCGCCATCGCGGCCTGCGTGGCATAGGATTGCTTCTCCTCGACCGAGGTTGAAAGCGTCGTCAGCGCCAGGCGTCGCTGGGCTTCGATCCGCTTGTTCTGCAGATCGGCCTCGGCCTGCGCGAGGTCCGCGGCCGTGGAGCTGACGGAAATGGCATAGTCTGCCGGGTCGATGACCATGACGACATCGCCCTTGTGGACATACTGGTTGTCACGGACCCGCAACTCGATCACTCGCCCGGACACCTCCGGGGCCATGGAGACAACATACACCCGCACGCGCCCGTCCCTGGTCCACGGCGTCGTCAGCCAACTTGTCCACGCCGCCCAGCCGAGGATCATGGCGAGCAGGCTGCCTGCCAGCGTCAATCCCACAGGTAACGTGCGCCAGCGCCGGGAAGGGTCACGCGACGCGTCTCGTCCGAGAGGGCCGTGCGAGCCTGTCAAGGCGCCTTCCCGAGGCGGAGCTCTCCGCAAAGCGATCACGCCGAGGCTTCCCAAAGCATCACCAGGGAGACCAGGATCACGAAAACCGAGAAGACGAACAGGGCCGGATGCCACACGCTCCGAAGCAGGCCCAGCCGGTTCAGGACGACGCGCAGCGCCGAGGCCGCAGCCCAGGCGCCAATGGCAACGACGGCCACGGGCGAGACGAGCACGCCTGCGAAGTCGAGTTCCACGAATGTCATGGATGGGCGCCGGGTAAGAAGCGGCGCACCGAGGTGATGCCCTGCTCGAACGTGCGGATGAGTTCGTCGTAGGCTGCATCCCCGGCGGCTGGCGGGAGGGCGACCGCCCGGGACCGCATGCGGCTGGTCCAGCCAGCCTCCGTCGGGATCCAACGCCCTCGGTCGATCGCCAGACAATCCACTTCAGCCGCCGAAAGGATCCTGCGTGCCCGGACCGCGGCGGAAAGTGGAGCGAACAGCCGGAGGAACAACGCCCCCACCAGGCATCCAACCAAGATACCGGCGGCCGAGTCGTAGAAGCCTGCGGTATCGTAGACCTGGGCGTTGGCAGGCTGCAGGATCGGCATGAAGTTCATCGCAGCCGGGCCAAGCGTCGCTGCGAACTTGGGACTGGCGGAGAGTGCCGCCAACGGTACGATCATCAAGAAAAGCACGCTGGATAGGCCGGCGAAGGTTTCCACCTGGGGCAGCAGTGCGAACTTCGCCACCGCCGCCATGACGACGGCCAGCAACGCCCCGAGCGCGAAACCGGTGGCGGCGGCGATGGACCCATCCTGCCGCAGCGACAACAGGAGGACGGTGATGGTCACGAATTCGATTGCGGCCGGTCCGCCCGACCAACGCGTCGCCATCCACAGCACCGCGCAGACGGCGACGGCCGCGAAGCCTCGCAGCGCGTTCAGCAAGGCAGGCAAGGGATCCTGCGGCGGTGCCGAAGACGGACTCGAGTGGGGCGCGGAGCCTTGCGCTTCCTCGAGCCAAGCCGCCACGTCCACGGCCACGGCGCCGCCATCCAGCCCGTCGGCCGCTTGGTCGAGCAACCCCCTCAGCCGCCCACTGCCAGACCTGGCACGAAGTTCCGCGGCGGACGCCC
>CAXSFF010000940.1:0-2289 GCA_964236035.1 uncultured Acetobacteraceae bacterium | reverse complement strand
GGTAGCCGAACATCTTGGCCGCCATCTCGCCGTTGCGGTTGGAGCGCAGGCAGCAGGACCAGTTGCCCATCCTGCACTGCCGGCACTCGCCGCAGTTGATGTTGAACGGCACCAGCACGCGGTCGCCCTTCTTCAGCGGATGGTCCGACGAGCCGACCTCGACCACCTCGCCCATGAACTCATGGCCGAGCACGTCGCCGCTTTCCATACCCGGCATCTGCCCGTCCATCAGGTGCAGGTCCGAGCCGCAGATCGCGCAGCTCGAAACCTTCACGATGACATCGCGCACGTCCTCGATCGAGGGGTCCGGCACCGTGTCGCACCGGATGTCGCCCCTGCCGTGCCAGCATAGTGCCCGCATGTGACTGCCCCTTGTTACCCGGCGGCCAAAGCCTGGCCGCCAAATGTTGAACGGCGCGAAAGCATCCCTTTGCGTAACGATGCCATCTGGCGAAGAATAGCACTTAACCTGCAACCTTAAGGGCATGGTGGCCGCAATAGTTCGTTTCGCTATATGATAGGTCCGGTGTTCTGGCCAGTTTCCGCCTTGCAGGCTCCGCAAGGCCGCCACATGCCCGTCATTGCGAGCCGCCGCTTGGCGGTGCGGCAATCCTGGGCCACGCGACGAACACCTGCCGCGCGGCTCCTGGGTTGCTTCGTCGCAAGCGCTCCTCGCAATGACGGGCCCGCAGCAAATCAGGCCGGCAGGTAGTCCGGCACCGACAGGTAACGCTCGCCGGTGTCGTAGTTGAACCCCAGCACCGTCGCGCCCTGCGGCAGCTCCGGCAGCTTCTTGGCGATCGCCGCCAGCGTGGCGCCCGAGGAGATGCCGACCAGCAGCCCTTCCATCGCGGCCGAGCGGCGGCCGAACTCGCGCGCCTCCTCGGCGTCGACCTGGATGACGCCGTCCAGCACCGCCATGTGCAGGTTCGCCGGCACGAACCCGGCGCCGATGCCCTGGATCGGGTGGGGGCCCGGCTTGCCGCCGGAGATCACCGGCGACAAGGCCGGCTCCACCGCGAACGCCTGCAGCTTCGGCCAGCGTTGCTTCAGCGTCTCGGCGACGCCCGTGATGTGGCCGCCGGTGCCGACCGCCGTGATCAGCACGTCGATGCCGTCGGGGAAGTCGTTGAGGATCTCCTGCGCCGTGGTGCGCACGTGGACGTCGACGTTGGCCGGGTTCTCGAACTGCTGCGGCACCCAGGCGTCGTGCTGGCCTGCCAGCTCATGCGCGCGCGCGATCGCCGCCTTCATGCCGCCTTCCTTCGGGGTGAGGTCGAAGGTCGCGCCGTACGCCTGCATCAGCCGGCGGCGCTCGACCGACATCGATTCCGGCATCACCAGGATCAGCTTGTAGCCCTTCACCGCCGCCACCATGGCCAGTCCGATGCCCGTGTTGCCGGAGGTCGGCTCGACGATGGTGCCGCCGGGCCGAAGCTGGCCGCTGGCCTCGGCCGCCTCCACCATGGCCAGGGCGATGCGGTCCTTGATCGAGCCGCCGGGACTGGAGCGTTCGGACTTGATCCACACCGTCGCGTCGGGGAACAGCCGGCTGAGGCGGATGTGCGGCGTGTTGCCGATGGTCTCGAGGACGTTGAGGGCCTTCATGGGAGGTTCCTGCCGTAGTTGTTGCGCGCATCTGGCCCTTTCTAAGGCCGGATGCAGCCCATATAATCGCATGGGATCACCGAGGGGAGCCGGCGGCATGGGTTACGAATACACCGGGCGCCGTGAAGACGGCAGGTTGGTCATCGGCGCCGGGCGCTACACCGCCGACTGGAACCGGCCAGGCCAGCTCTATGCCGCCTTCCTTCGTGCCGACCGTGCCCACGCCAAGATCGTGACCATCGACGTGGATGCCGCTCGCGATGCCCCCGGCGTGCTCGCGGTGCTCACGGCGGACGACATGGCGGCGGCGGGCTACACCCGCGGCCAGGCACAGGTGCCTTACAAGGGTCGTGGCGAGGCGTTGAAGTCGCCGGCGTCCCCCGCGTTGGCGCAGGGCCGCGTGCGCTACGTCGGCGAGCCGGTGGCGATCGTGGTGGCCGACACCGCGCATGCCGCCCAGGACGCCCTGGAGCTGATCGCCATCGACTACGAGGAACTACCCGCGGTGGCGGACGCCCGCACGGCCCTGGCGCCGGGTGCGCCGCAGCTGCACGACAGCGTGCCGGGCAACCTGTGCTTCGACTTCGACTATGGCGACGCCGCCGCGACGGACGCCGCGTTCGCCGCCGCCGCGCATGTCGTGCGGGTGGACCACAGCAGCGGCCGGGTGGTCGGCAACCC
>CAXSFF010000939.1:0-2289 GCA_964236035.1 uncultured Acetobacteraceae bacterium | reverse complement strand
GGCCGGTCCAGGGGCGGCTCGCCCCTGGCGGGTCTGGGCAGAGCCCAGCCTTGCTCGCTTCCTGCTCACGTCCCGTCCCCCGCGTGCGGCAGCACGGTTGCGACGATGGACTGGTCGAGTGCCTCGTATGCGGCGTAGTCGATTGTGGCGTACAGCTCGGCGCGGGTCTGCATGGCGTCGAGGTGGTTGTGCGTGCCGCCGTCGCTGCGGATGGCGGCGTAGAGGCGCTGCTGCGCGCGGGCGGAGACGCGCAGGCTGCTCACCGGCCAGATCACCATGCGGTAGCCCATCGCCTCGAACTCGGCCGCGGTGAAGAACGGCGTGCGCCCGAACTCCGTCATGTTGGCCAGCAGCGGCACGCCCGGCATCCTGCGCGCGAACTCGCGAAACATTTCCGCAGAGTGCAGCGCCTCGGGGAAGATCGCGTCCGCCCCCGCCTCGACGTAGAGCCTGGCGCGCGCCACCGCGCCGTCCATGCCCTCGCTGGCGGCCGCGTCGGTGCGCGCCAGCACGACCAAGTGGCGGCGCGCGCGCACCGCGGCGGCGACCTTGGCGGCCATGTCGCGCGCATCGGCGAGGCGCTTGTCGTTGAGGTGGCCGCACTTCTTGGGCAGGAGCTGGTCCTCGATGTGCACCGCACCCGCGCCGGCGTCCTCGAAGCTGCGGACCATGTGCATGACGTTGAGCGCCTCGCCGTAGCCGGTGTCGCCGTCGACGAGCACGGGGAGCTGGGCGGCGCGGCTGAGCTGGCGGATGAAGAAGCACACCTCGTCGACGGTGATCACGCCGAGGTCGGGCAGGCCCATGCTGGCGGTCATCGCGGCGCCGGACAGGTAGAGCGCCTCGAAGCCGGCGGCGCGGGCCTGCAGCGCGGCCTGGCCGTTGTGGGCGCCAGGCGTCTGCAGGATCTGCGGGCGGGCGAGCAGCGCGCGGAACCGCTCGCCGGCCGGCGTCGTGGGAAGGTCGGCAGCGACAAGGTAGGTCATGGCGGGGCTCCTGAGTCGTCGCACATCGTCTCTAGTGGCTTCGCGCATCATCCAGTCCATGTGCAACGCCTTTTCCGGCGCGAGTTCGGGTTTGCGGGAACTGTGGTCGTGTTCAGCCCCGACGACCCGCTGCCGCTCAGCGGCAGGGCGTCCTGGCAGTCCTGCTCGACGCACATCGCAGAGGCGGTATAGAACAACGCAGGATTTCTATATGGAGGCGCCCGTGGCCTTGAGCCTGAAGGACCCCGAGACGGACAGCCTGGCGCGTCAGGTCGCAGCGCTCACGGGGGAGACGCTGACCGAAGCGGTGCGTCGCTCCCTTGCCGAACGGTTGCGGGCGGAGCGCATCAAGCGGGGGCAGCCGAGCATCGACCGCGCTGCCGTCGATGCCCTGCTTGCGCGGTTCGATGCCCTGCCCGTGCTCGACGATCGGAGTGCCGAGGAGATCATCGGATATGACGAGCATGGCCTGCCCGCCTGATGCTGTCCGTCTGATGGTGCCTGCCTGATGGTAATCGACACCTCGGCGCTCCTCGCCATCCTGCAGCGCGAGCCCGAGCGGGAGGCGTTCCTGGCCTGCATCGAGACGGTCGTCATCCGGGTGATCTCCGCGGCGTCGGCCATCGAGACGTCGATGGTGATCCTGTCGCGCAGCGGGGAGGACGGCCTGCGCATCCTGGAGGCGTTGCTGCGGGACCTGCGGATCGAGCAGGCGCCCCTTACCGCCGAGCATGTGTCGTTCGCCGTCGATGCGTTCCGCCGCTTCGGCAAAGGGCGCCATCCGGCAGGCCTCAACTTCGGCGATTGCCTCTCCTACGCTCTCGCCAAGGCGACCGGCGAGCCCTTGCTGTTCAAGGGCGACGACTTCTCCCGCACCGACATCAGGCAGGCCGTCTGACACCGCCTGCCTGCTATCTTTCCGTGATCGGCACGAACGCGAGGTTCTCCGGCCCTATGTAGTTGCCGGTGGGCCGGATGATCTTGCCGTCCTCGCGCTGCTCCAGGACGTGGGCCGCCCAGCCCGACGTGCGCGCGATCACGAAGATCGGCGTGAACATCGCCGTGGGAATGCGCATGGCGCTGTAGGCCACCGCGCTGAACCAGTCGAGGTTGGGGAACATCCGCTTGGCGTCCGCCATCACCCCCTCGATCCGCTCCGCCACCTCGAACGCCCCCGTGCCGCCGGACTGCTCGCACAGCGCGCGCGCCACACGCTTGATCACGACGTTGCGCGGGTCGCTCACCGTATACACCGGGTGGCCGAAGCCGATCACCACCTCGCGCGCCGCCACCCGGGCGCGGA
>CAXSFF010000938.1:0-2290 GCA_964236035.1 uncultured Acetobacteraceae bacterium | reverse complement strand
GCCCCCCTTCAGGGGTCAGGCTGGCTGACGGCGGAGGCTGGCATGGATGCGGTCGTCGCGCCGCCACCAGCCGGCCGTGTCCAGCAGGGGGTGCCGGTAACTGCCATGCTCGGCCAAGCTGTTGACCGCCGCGGCGAGCAAGGTCGGCTGCGGCGGCACGGCGTCCGCATCGAACACGGCGGCCTCGTAGTGCCCGCGCCGCTCCCGCAGCATGCTGTCCCAGTCCATCAGCCCGAACAGCGCCCACGCGGTGACCGCCCGGATGTCGGCCCCTTCCGCGCGCAATGTCTGCGCGGCCTGCCACGCCTCCATCAGCCAGCGCACCGACTCGCGGCCGTCCTGACAGCCGAGGTGGGCCTCCGTCACGGCGATCGGCCGGTGGTAGCGCCGCCACACCTCGCGCAGCCGCGGCTCCCATCCGGTGGTCTCCGGCTCTAGGTCGACGCGCAGCGCCTCCGTGTCGGCATAGGATTGCACGCCGTTGCCGCCGTGCATGCCAGGAAGATACAGCTCCGTCCGGTGATCGAGATAGCGGTCGCTGGTGGCGTAGTGGTTGATGCCGAGCACGTCGGGCGCCGCCTCGCCGGTGGCCAGTTCGTCCAGGTGAGCGGCAGCCACGCCGTGCGCCAGCAGCTGCGCGTGCCAGGGATGCCGGCGATCAAGCCGTCCGCACAACAGGTCGAGGCTCAGCCAGCGCCGTTCATTCTCATAACGCGCCTGGCCGGCAAGCGGCGGCGTGGCGAAGACGCGGCCGATGTCCTCCGTTTGCACGAGGCGGGCCTGCGGCAACTCGGCCCGGATCGCCCGCATCGCCAGCAGCACGGCCCGGCATTGGTTCGCCAAGGCCCGCAAGAACTTGCCGCCATCTTGGGCGTGCGGGTACCAATGGCCATACAGGCAACTGAACCGCGCCGTGGTCAGCGGCTCGTTGACCGGCGTCCAGGCGTCGATGAACGGGTAGCGCCGGGCGACCTCCCGCGCGTGCAAGGCCAACTTCTCGCCGAAGCCCGGGTCTAGCAGGTCCGTGCCGGCAGGGCCGGAGCCGTGGTGAACCAAGCCTGCAACGATCTTGATGCCGTGATCCTGCAACGCCCCAAGCTGGCGGTCGTGCCAGTCCCAGCCGCCGCGCCCTCCCGGCACGCTGCGCTCCCACAGCACGGGGTAGCGCAGCGTGCGCAGGCCAAGGGCGGCGGCCAGGGCGATGTCGTCAGTTCCGCGGTCGTGGTGGCCGGTCTCGTGGACCTGGTCGCGCCAGGTGTCGCCGATGCGGACCGTGCTGCACTCGATGCCGCCCCACAGTTCGAGCGGTTGCCGGGTCGCGGCGCTGGTCACCGCAGCACGGACCCTTCCGGCACGGCATCCGAGGCGTCGGCCTGCACGTCCTCGATCAAGGCGCGCATCTGGGCCCACGTTGCCGTCCACGACATCCGGCTCATGTGGTGGTCGACGCGGTCCTGCCAGGCGGCTTTCGGACTGGCCAGGGCGGCCGCGATGGCGGCGACCACGGCTTCGGCGCCGGCGGCGACCAGAACCAGGCCGTCCTTGCCCCAGTCGCTCACCACGTCCGCGACGGGGGTCGACACCAACGGCACGCCCGCCGCCAGGAACTCCGGCGTCTTGGTAGGGCTGATGTAGCGGGTGGCGTCATTGAGCGCGAACGGCATCAGGCCAGCGTCCCAGCCGGCGAGATACTCCGGCAGCGCGGCGTAGGCCTTCATGCCGAGCCAGTGCAGGTTCGGGCGGCGGGGCAGGGAAGCCGGGTCGATCTTGGCGGTCGGGCCGACCATCACGAGCTGCCAATCCGGCCGGGCCGCCGCCACCTGCTCGATCAAGGCGTAGTCGATGCGTTCGTCGATGACGCCGAAGTAGCCGACGCGGGGGTGCGCGATGGCTGCCTGGTCGGCCGGCTCGCCGCCAGGTCCCGGCCCGTTGCGGGCGCTGCGGTAGTGCGCGGCGTCGACGCTGCTGGGGAACATGTGGGTGCAGCGGTGCATCCGCCGCTTCGCTTCGTGCAGGCTGCGGCCGGCGGTGAACACCAGGTCGGCCTGCTTCAGCAGCCGGCGTTCGAGCAGGGCCAGCCGCGGCGAGGCGCCCTTGAAGGCGGACAGCTCGTCCATCACGTCGAACACCGTGACCTCCGGACGGAGATGCCCGGCATAGGCCACCGCCATCGGCGTGTAGTACCAGGCGACCGCCAGCGGCAACGCCAGCTCCGCGAGCAGGTCGTCCAGCAAGATGCGCTGGGCGGCGTCGATCGTTTCCGGGTCGAGGTCCGGCGGCAGCAGGGGCG
>CAXSFF010000937.1:0-2290 GCA_964236035.1 uncultured Acetobacteraceae bacterium | reverse complement strand
GTGACCAGCGTGGTCCTGAGCAGCGACGGCGCCGAGTTCAACTTCGACCTGGCGGCACAGCGGCAAGCCACGACGGCGCTGGAGCCAGCCGTGCTGTACCGGGCCCACCATCTCCACGACCCGGACCCGGCGGTCACGGCCAAGCTCGAAGCCGCCGAAATCGTGCTGCAGCGGCTGCCAGCCCTGCGGCAGCGGGTGGACGGCCTGACCGTGTCGCCCGAGGACAGCATCGCCTACTATTCCGAATTGATGCGCGCCCTGCTCGACGTGGTGCCGGAAATCGGCGTCGCCACGCAAGACCCCAGCTCCACCCGCAGCTTCCTGGCCCTGTTCAACTTCATGCAGCTGAAGGAGCATGCCGGGCAGGAGCGGGCGACAGGGACCCTGGGCTTCACCACAGGCCATTTCTCGGCCGGGCTGCTGCGCCGCTTCGTGTTCCTGCGCATGGAGCAGGATGCGCTCCTGCAGACGTTCCAATCCTATGCCACGGCTGCGGAAATAGCCCTGTTCACGCCCACGCTGACGAGTCCGGAGCTGGCCGCCGTGCAAAGGCTGCGCAACGTGGTGGATGCCGCCGGCGTGAAGGCAGAACTCGGCGGTGTCACCGGCGTCACGTGGTTCCGGACCGCCACCGCGCGCTTCGACATACTGCGGTCCGTGGAGGTTGCGCTCACCGCACAGGTGCGGGCTGATGCGCTGGCCAACCGCAGCGCGGCGCTGCTGCTGTTCTGGATCGTGCTGGGCCTGATCGCCGGGGCCACGGCGCTGGTTGTCGCGATCGCCCTGGCAACTGCCCGCAACCTGTCGCTGCCGCTGGGACAGCTGACCGCCACCATGACGGCCCTGGCAGCCGGCGACACTTCGGTCACGGTTGCCGTGGAGGACCGCGCCGATGAGGTCGGCGCCATCGCCCGCGCCTTGGTGATCCTGCGCGACAACCGTGCGGCGGCCGACCTGCACCAAGCCGAGCGCGTCGCGGAACGGGCACGGCAGGAACGCCGCCATCTTGGCATCGAGGTTCACATCACGACCTTCGGCGCCGCCGTCGCTGGCGCGCTGCAAGGGCTCGACGCTGCGGGCGACGGCATGCTGGGCACGTCTGGGAGGCTGTCCGGAACGGCCTCCCAGGCGGCGATAGGGTCTGCCAGCGCGGTGGCGGCGGTCAGCCAGGCGTCGGCGAATGCGGCGGCCGTCGCGGCGGCGGTGGCGAAGCTCGCCGCATCCGCCGAGGAGATCGGCCGCCAGGTCGGGGTGGCGACCGGCAAGATCGCCCACGCCGCCGGGCAGGCGCAGCAGGCGGACGGCATGGTCGCCGGGCTTGCGGCCGCGGCCGAACAGGTGGGCAGCGTGGTTTCGCTGGTGCGCGCCATGGCGGCCCGTACCAACCTGCTGGCGTTGAACGCCACCATCGAGGCGGCCCGCGCGGGCGAGGCCGGGCGGGGCTTTGCCGTGGTGGCGTCCGAGGTCAAGGCGCTCGCGTTCCAGACCAACCAGGCCACGGTGGCCATCGCCGGGCAGATCGCCGCGATCCAGGCAGCCGCGAAAGGCGGTTCCGCGGCCGTGCAGTCGATCGCGCGCAGCGTCGAGGACGTCGGCACGGCCGCAGGCGCCGTGGCTGCCGCCGTGAAGGCGCAGTCGGACGCCACGGGCGAGATCACCCGGTATGCGCGTGAGATCGCGGACGGCGCCGACGGGCTGCAGGAGGGCATGTCGAACGCCAACGCGGCCGCGGTCGCAACGGGCCACGAAGCTGGCGAGGTGCGTCAGGCCGCCGAGGCGCTGGGTCGGCAGGCCGGTGTGCTGCGCACCGAGATCGAGGGTTTCCTGAGCGAGATCCGCGCGGCCTGACGCGTCAGGGCAGGGGCTCCAGCTCCGGCGACGTCCAGGCTGGCGCGTCGGCGGCAAGCTCGGTCCAGCCGGGTCGCACGAGCGCCGATGGCAGCATTATCTGGATCGCAAGCCCGGACGGCCGCGTGTTGCGCGCGGACACCTCGCCGCCGTGCAGGCGGATGGCACGATCGCAGATGGCCAGCCCGATGCCGATGCCGCCGGTGTTGCGCGCCCGCGCCTCGTCCACGCGGTAGAACGGGTCGAACAGATGCGGCAGCGCGTCGTCCGGCACGCCGGGGCCCTGGTCGCGGATGCCGATGCACACGCCGCCCTCTGCCAGGCGGTCGACCGCGACATCCACGGCGGTGCCGGGCTGGGTGTAGAACAGCGCGTTGCGCAGCACGTTCTCGACCGCCCGGCGCAGCAGCACGGCGTCGGCGGTGATCGCCAGCGCGTCCGG
>CAXSFF010000936.1:0-2295 GCA_964236035.1 uncultured Acetobacteraceae bacterium | reverse complement strand
GCGGCCAACACCGCCATGCTGACCTCCAACAGCGCGCTGCTGGAAGGCAACAAGGCCGGCATCGCCGAGAACCACGAGATCCTCGCCGCCAACTCGGCGTCGATCAAGGGCAACGCCGCCGTGGTCGAGTCCAACCGCAAGGTGCTGGCCTCCAACTCCGAGCGGATCGGCGCCAACAGCGAGGTGCTGGGGCGCAACGCATCGCTGCTGGCCGACAACAGCGCGACCGTGAAGGCCAACAGCCAGGCGCTGGAGGGCAACCATGGCCTGCTGGAGGCCAACAAGGACCTGCTCGGCAGCAATGCGTCCAAGCTGGCCGCCAACACCGAGGCGCTGACCCGCAACAACGCGGTGCTGCAGTCCAACGCCGCCGCCGTGTCGGGCAATGCCGAGACGCTGGAAACGAACCACGCCCTGCTGGAGGCCAACAGCCGCCTGCTCAAGTCCAACTCGGACATGATGAAGGCCAATCACGAGCTGCTGACCCTCATCGCCGCCAAGCTCGGCGTCGCCGCCTAGCCCATGATTGCGGTCCGGCTCCCACGGGCCGGACCGTGACGGCCAGCAAGACAACCTCTGCCAGGACATCCTCAATGGTATCCAACAAGGCCAACCGCATCGACCTATTCAGCCTGCGAACGCCGCAGATGCGAGCATTTCATCTGACTTGGATCGCCTTCTTCGTGTGCTTCTTCGCCTGGTTCGCGACTGCCCCGCTGATGCCGATCATCAAGGGCGACCTGAAGCTGACCAATGACCAGGTTTACTCGATCGGCATCGCCGGCGTGTTCGCAACCGTGCTCGCCCGCTTCGCCATTGGGCCCATGTGCGACAAGTACGGCCCCCGCCTGGCCTACACGGTGCTGCTCTCGCTCGGCGCCATCCCCGTGATCGGCGTCGCCTTCGCGTGGGACTACACGTCGTTCCTCATCTTCCGCCTGCTGATCGGGGTGATCGGGGCGAGCTTCGTGATCACGCAGTTCCACACTTCGGTGATGTTCGCGCCCAACGTGGTCGGCACGGCGAACGCCACGGTCGGCGGCTGGGGCAACGCAGGCGGGGGCGTGACGCAGAGCGTGATGCCGCTCATCCTGGCCGGCGTGGCCGCCTGGGGCTTGAGCACCGGCCTGGCCTGGCGCTACTCGCAGATCGTTCCGGCGGTGCTGATGCTCGTGGTTGCGGTGCTGTACTGGAAGTACACGCAGGACACGCCCGAGGGCAACTTCGCCGACATGCGGCGCGCGGGCCTGTCCACGGACGTCGGCAAGAAGGGCGGCCTGGCGACCATGAAGGAGGCGGGCAAGAACTACCGCGTCTGGCTTCTGGGGGCCTGCTACGGCGCCTCGTTCGGCGTGGAGCTGTTCGTCCACTCGATCGCCGTGACCTACTACTTCAACCGCTACTCGATGACGGTCGAGAATGCCGGCTTCGCGGTCGGCGCGTTCGGCCTGCTGGCGCTGTTCGCGCGGGCGGTCGGCGGCCTGCTGTCCGACAAGGTCGCGCGGACGCGCGGTCTGGATGGGCGGACCTGGCTGCTGTTCGGCCTGATGATCGGCGAGGGGGTGTTCCTGATCCTGTTCTCCCAGGCGAACACGGTCATGGTCGCCGTGTCGATGATGCTCGCCTTCGGCCTGTTCACGCACATGGCGTGCGGCTCGCTGTATGCCCTGGTGCCGTTCATCGACCGCAAGGTCCTCGGCGGCGTCTGCGGCATCATCGGGGCTGGCGGCAACATCGGCGGCGTCGCGGCCGGGCTGCTGCTGCGGGGCACGGGCGATCCGCAGCTCTGCTTCATGGTCCTTGGGATCTGCGCCATCGTGTGCGCCTGCGGGGCGGCGGCGATCCGCTTCTCCATCAAGCACAAGCAGGACGAGCAGGCGCTGTACGACATGGCCGTCGCGCAGCGGTCGGCGGACATGGCGGGGTCGGGCCTGGTCGGCGCCGACTAGGCCTGATCGCCGGGTGCGGGTTGGCCCGCACCCGGCGCTCACCCGGTTGCGGGATGTCGGCTGCCTGCCCACCTGCCTCTTTCAACCAGGGAGGCGCTTGGGATGCAGCAGCCAGCATTGGAAGCGGTCATCATCCCGCGCGCCCACGACCTCGGCGGCTTCGAGGTGCGCCGCGCGCTGCCCTCGCAGCAGCGGCAGATGGTGGGACCATTCATCTTCTTCGACCAGATGGGGCCGGGCGAGTTCCTCACCGGCCGCGGCCTGGACGTGCGCCCGCATCCGCACATCGGGCTTGCCACCGTCACCTACCTGTTCGACGGCGCCATCCTGCACCGCGACAGCCTGG
>CAXSFF010000935.1:0-2296 GCA_964236035.1 uncultured Acetobacteraceae bacterium | reverse complement strand
GAACCGGGGGTGCGCGCGGATGCGCTCGTCGCGCGGACGCGGCAGATCGACCGGCAGCACCGTGCGGATGCGGCCGGGATGGCGGCTCATCACCACCACGCGGTCGGCGAGGAACACCGCCTCTTCGACGTCGTGGGTGACGAACACCGCCGTCTTGCGCTGCTCCTGCGGGGCGGTCTCGCCCCAGATGCGCAGCAGCTCGACCTGCAGGATCAGCCGGGTCTGCGCATCAAGCGCCCCGAGCGGCTCGTCCATCAGCAGCACGTCGGGACCGTTCGCCAGCAGCCGCGCCAGCGCCACGCGCTGCCTCATGCCGCCCGAAAGCTGGTGCGGATACTTGGCCTCCGAGCCGGTCAGGCGCACCAGCTCGATGTTGTGGCGCACGCGCGCCTCGCGGTCCCGGGCCGACAGGCCGTTGCCGGGCGTGCCGTTGCGGAGGCCGAAGCCGATGTTCTCCTGCACCGTCAGCCACGGGAACAGGGCGTAGTCCTGGAACATCACCCCGCGGTCCGCGCCGGGTCCGGTCACTGGGGCGCTGTTGATTTCGATGGTCCCCGAACTCGGCGCGTCTAGCCCGGCGATCAGGTTTAGCACGGTCGATTTGCCGCAGCCGGAAGGGCCGACGATGCAGATGAACTCGCCCGTCGCGATCTCCAGGTCGATGTCGGACACGGCCAGGGTGCGCTTGCCGGTGCGCGGCGCGAGGAACTCCTTGGCGACGTGGCTGAGCCGCAGCTTCGGGGCTGACGCCGGCATCATCACTGCCTCCAAGGGATCAGGTGGTGCTCCGCGACGCGGAACAGCCGGTCGATCAGCAGCGCCACCAGGCCGATCACGATCATGCAGACCACGATCCCGTTGAGGTCTATGCTGTAGGCGTAGAACACGAACATCATCGCCCCGATGCCGCCGGAGCTGCCGCCGCCGGACTTGGCGCCGACGGCAAGCTCCGCGGCGATGATCGCCGTCCAGGCCACGCCCATCGCCAGCCGGGACCCCAGCAGCACGCTCGGCAGCGCCGCCGGCAGGATCACCTTGGCCAGGATGCGGCTGCGCGGGACGCCCATGGTCCGGGCGGCCTGGATCAGCTTGCGGTCCACCCGGCTGACGCCATGCACGGTGTTCAGCAGCAAGGGGAAGAACGCGGCGTAGCCGACGATGGACAGCGCCGAGGCGGTCCCGGTGCCGAACCACAGGATCACGATTGGCAGCAGCGCCATCGGCGCGATAGGCCGGAAGCTCTCGACGATAGGCTCAAGCGCGAGGCGCACCGCCCGGCTGGTGCCCATCATCATGCCGATGCCGATGCCCAGCACCAGCCCGATCGCGAAGCCCGAGAGCACGCGCCCCAGGCTCTGCAGGAGCGACACCGGCAGGTCGCCGCTGCCGGCGAGCTGCAGGAAGGTTTGCAGCACGCGGACCGGCGACGGGGCGCGGGTGTCCCCGGGCAGCGACATCGCCCAGATTTGCCAAGCAACCAGCAGGACCGCCGGCAGGGCGGCGGCGCGCAGCAGCGCGGCGGTCCGCGGCGCCGGGGCGGAGAGGGTTGCGCTCATGCCAGGTCCGTCCCGCGCATCCAGGGCGTCAGCAGGCTTTGCAGGAACCGCAGCGCCAGGTCGCAGGCGTAGCCGACGACGGCGATGGCGACGATGTAGGCGAATACCTTGGGACTCATCAGCAGCTCGCGGTACCACTCGATGGCGAAGCCAAGCCCGCTCGGCGCCCCGATCAGCTCGGCCGCGATGATCGCCGCCCAGGCACCGGCGAAGGCGATCCGGACGCCGACCATGATCGTCGGCAGCGCCACCGGCAGCACCACCCGGCGGACGATCCGCATCCGGCCCACGCCCATCGTCCGCGCCGCCGCCAGCAGCTTGCGGTCGGTGCCGCGCACGCCGGAGACCGTGTTCAGCAGCATCGGGAAGAACGCCACGTAGCTCATGATGAACACCGGCAGCTCGTCGCCGATGCCGAAGATGAACAGGCCAAGCGGTATCCAGGCGATGCCCGATATCGGGCGCAGCATCTCCACCGTCGGGTCAACGTAGGCGTTCACCCGCTCGTCCAGGCCCATCAGGAAGCCCAGCGGCAGCGCGAGCAGCCCGGCGATGACCAGGCTGATCAGCAGGCGGAAGAAGCTGACCGACACGTTCGAGAGCAGCTCGCCGTCCACGGCCAGGTATTGCAGCGCGGCGAGCACGGCCGGCGGCGCCGGCAGCAGGATCGGGTTGCCGATCCAGGCCGCCAGCCCCCACCAGGCCAGGGCGAACAGGACGAAGGAGCGGAGCGCCACGAC
>CAXSFF010000934.1:0-2304 GCA_964236035.1 uncultured Acetobacteraceae bacterium | reverse complement strand
TGGCGCCCGAGCGAAAGCGTGGTGCTGGATGCCAACCCGGCCGCGGGCAGCGCGATCCGGCGCCTGCTGATCCGCCACGTGGCCGATCCCTCGGCGCAGCTGCTCCTGCTGCGCGGGGGCGATGCCGACATCGCCCGCAACCTGACCGCCGACCAGCTCCACGCGCTTGGCAGCACCCCGGGCTACACCACCTCCGCACAGGGTCGGGCAATGCTGATGTATGTGGCGATGAACCAGCAGCACCCAGCCCTGGCCCAGCCCAGCGTGCGCCAGGCGATCAAGTGGGCGCTGGACTACGAGGCGATCCAGCGCGACCTCGTGCCCACGACCTACCGCGTGCATCAGGCCTTCCTGCCGCAGGGCTTCCCGGCCGCGCTGGAAGAAACGCCGTTCCACAAGGACGTAGCGCGCGCGAAGGCGCTGCTGGCCGAGGCGGGGCTGGCGGGCGGGTTCGAGGTGGCGATGGATCACCCGTCGGCGTCCCCGCACAGCGACATCGCGCAGGCTGTGCAGGCCGATCTCGGCCAGGTCGGCATCCGGGTGCGGCTGCTCGCCGCCGATGGCCGGCAGGTCATCACCAAGACCCGGGCGCGGCAGCATCAGCTGGCGCTGCTGACCTGGGGCTCGGACTATTTCGACCCCGACGCCAACGCCGGCACCTTCTGCGTCAACACCGACAACGGCCCCGCAGCGCGCGACCGAACCCTGGCCTGGCGCTCCGCGTGGCGCGACAAGGCGTTGACCGATCAGGCGCTGGCGGCCGTGCTGGAAGCAGACCCCAAGCAGCGCCTGGAACTCTACGAGCGGATGCAGCGAGAGCACATGGAGCGCAGCCCGTTCGCCGTCATGCTGCAGCAGACCGCCACGGCGGTGTCGCGCCCGGGCGTCTCAGGCTTCGAGGTCGCACCGGCGGGCCGGCCAATCCGACACGAGGGCATCCGGAAGGCATGATGCCGGACGTCATCCGCGCTGGCACCATCTCCCCGACATGCACGTCGGACGGGACGGAAAGAGGCGTGTGGGTCCAGTGCAACAGAAAGCGGTAGGACATCGCACCAGGGGCCTCCATGGAGTCAACTGGATCAGGCTTTGAACTCCTCACGCCGGGAGGCCAGGCGCCTTCTTGCCGGTGCCGCACAGACCGTCATCGGGCCATCGGCGACCACGTTGCTGTTCCTCCTCGTCCTGGGCGTCGTCACGACCCGGCGCAGGCCGGTCCTGGCCCTGCACAGCAAACCCTTTCGCACCTGCAGCGCACCCGTTAGCGTCCCCTATCAACCGGAGGACAGCCATGCACCGCCGCACCCTGCTGGGCGCCCTTGCTGCCAGCCCGCTCGCCGGGTCGGCTGCCCTGGCGCAGACGCCGCGCGACCTGGCTGTCATGGGGATGCCCATCGACGACATCGTCAGCCTGGACCCGCAGGAGAGCTTCGAGTTCACCGGCGGCGAGGTGCTGGGCAACTGCTACGACCGGCTGATCTTGCCTGATCTAGCCGATCCGACCCAGATCAAGGGCGACCTGGCAGAACGGTGGGACACCAGCGAGGACGGCTTGACGACGACGTTCCACCTGGCCCGCGGCCGCAAGTTCGCCTCCGGCAACCCGGTCACGGCGGAGGACGCGGCCTTCAGCCTCCAGCGCGCCGTGATCCTGAACAAGGCGCCGGCATTCATCGTGAACCAGTTCGGCTTCACGCCCGGGAACGTGGCGCAGCGCATCCGCGCAGAGGACGACGCCACGCTGGTGGTGCAGGTCGCGGAGGCCGGGTCGCCCAGCTTCCTGCTGTACTGCCTGTCGGCTGCGGTCGGCATGGTGGTGGACAAGCGCGCCGTGATGGCCCGCGCCGCCGGGGACGACCTGGGCAACGGCTGGCTGCGTGCGGGCAACAGCGCCGGGTCCGGCCCGTTCCAGTTGCGGCAATGGCGGGCGAGCGAGAACGTCACGCTTGACGCCAATCCCAACCACCCCAGCCCGCCCAAGCTGCGCCGGGTCGTGCTGCAGCACCGGCCGGACCCGTCGGCCCAACTGCTGGGCCTGCAGCGCGGCGACATCGACGTGGCGCGCACCCTCAGCCCGGACCAGTTGGCGGCGCTGGCCAAGGACCCGGCCTATGCGCTGCTGACCCAGCCGAAGTCGTACATCAACTACATCGCCCTGAACCAGAACCACCCGGTGCTGTCGAAGCCGCAGGTGCGCCAGGCGATCAAGTGGTGCATCGACTACCGCGGCATCTGCGCGGGCATCACCGCCAGCACCTACGAGCCGCACCAGGCGTTCCTGCCCAAGGGCTTTCCGGGCGCGCT
>CAXSFF010000933.1:0-2306 GCA_964236035.1 uncultured Acetobacteraceae bacterium | reverse complement strand
GCTGTGTTCACCACCGCCCGGCTTTGCCGCAAATGACCAAGCTAGAGCCAGCATCATGTGCAGCAGCTTTATGCAAGGCTTTACGCAAGGGGTGTTCTTCACGATGAGTATCGGACAACTCGGCTATCGCCTGTGCATACCTGCAGATCAAAGCTTCAGCCCAGATCTAGTAAAAGGTTTATTGACCCAAATGCTTAAACAACACCCCGAACTGGCAACCGGCAGCGCGAGCGTCATAGCTGGGCAAGCGATAGTCGAGCGATATAGATGCTCCAAGCCCTAAACCACTGATTTATAAGCTTGGTGTGCTTGCTACATAATGCCGGACTTTCCGGATGCGGAACTGCTGCTCCCGGACGTCAGGTTCCACTCCACAAGTGATCGGAAATCCGGTATTCGCGAACCATGCGCGACTTGGTGTTCCTCCTGTACATCGTGGCTTGGATCGCCCTGGCGCGCTACGTCAACCGGTTGCCGTTCTGGCAGCCCCACGTCGTCCGCCTCGGCGATGTCAGCTTCGTTCCGGACCAGCGGCCGGCCGGGTGCATGATGGCGCTGTGCCTCGGCGTAGGCGCCATGGTCGGCGCGACCCTGCCGATGGCAATCTCCGAGCTGATGCCGCATGCAGGCTATCAATTCAGCGGCGGCACCCACGACCTCAATGCGCTCGGGCGCATCGCCACGCTGGTCGGAGGTGTCTGCGGCGGCTACGTCGGGCTGCGCGGCAGCCGGCTTTGGGTGATCCTGTTCCTGCTCGGCATGGCCGTATACGTCCTCTCCGGCGCCATGAAATGGATATTCGGCGGTATCTGACAGGCGTTGCGTGACCGTCTCAGCCGGCGCGCGCCGGGCGGAACCGTTGCCAGGCCGCCTCCGCCCGCCGGCGCAGCCCGCCGATCCGGCCGACACCCGCCAGGCGACGGTCGAGGAAGGCCAGCGTCGCCGCATCATCGTCGCTGCCGTCGCCGAGCCAGAACAGCAGGGTCGAGACATACACCCCCGTCAGGATGGCCCGCTTGGTGTACCAGCTGAAATCGGCGCTGCGGTCGCCGGCGGCGTGCCAGATGGCGTCCACAGTGCGCGCGGTACACGCGGCGGCAGTCGCCGGGTGGCCGGCCAGCACGGCCAACGCCTGCCGGATGGCGAGCTTGAACGGCCGGTTCTGCGCCAAGCGCCGCGCGATGACGGCGCGTACCCGGGCCGGCACCCTGCCCTCCACTGCGTCGCCTTCAGCCATACTGCGGTCGGCCAGGTCGCAATACGCCTCCACCATGTCGACGGGACCGCGCGGGAACAGCAGGTCGGCGTCCGGCCCGGCGGCGCGGCACAGCGCCGCGACGGTCCAGCCCTCGAACGGGTATGTCGCCAGCAACAGGTCGAGGGCGGCGTCGCGCCCGGCGCTGCGTTCCGGTCCCATCATGGCTGGTGCGCCATCGCCAATTCCTCGTTGAAGCCGAACAGCCGGAAGTCGCTCATCCGCATCGGATACAGGATGCCGTCGAGATGGTCGTTCTCGTGCTGCACCACGCCGGCATGGAAGCCACCGACCTCGCCGCCGACGGGGTTGCCGTCACAGTCCACGCCGGAATAGCGCACCCGCGCCCAACGCGGCACGGCGGCGCGCAGGCCGGGGATCGATAGGCAGCCCTCCCACCGCATCACCCGCTCCTCGCCGAGCGGCTCCAGCACGGGGTTGATGACGACGGTGTTGCCGGCCGGCGTGTCGTCCGGGGTCTCGCCGGTGCGCCCGGGAGGCACCCGGAACACGAACAGGCGCAGCGGCACGTGCACCTGCGGCGCGGCCAGCCCGGCACCGGACGCATCCATCATCGTCTCCATCATGTCGGCGACCAAGCGGCGGATCTCGGGGGCGCCGGGGTCGGGAACGGACTCGGCGCGCTGCAGCAGCACGGGGTGGCCCATGCGGGCGATCTTGAGGAGTGACATGGCGTTGTCCGAGACCTTGAGGTTTTTCCGAGATGGGGGCGTCGAAAGGCTTTGGCGAGGTGCGGCGTCGGTGCTATAGAGCCGCCTTTCGCGGCGTAGGCCGTGCGGCAACCCTTTTACATGCTTCCGCAGAGTGGGGCATGACCACAGGAGATGGCGTCGAGTGCAGGTTCTCGTTCGTGACAACAATGTCGACCAGGCGCTCAAGGCGCTCAAGAAGAAGATGCAGCGCGAGGGCATCTTCCGAGAGATGAAGCTGCGCCGGCATTTCGAGAAGCCGAGCGAGAAGCGCGCGCGCGAGGCGGCCGAGGCCGTGCGCCGCGCCCGCAAGATGGAGCGCAAGCGGCTGGAGCGCGAGG
>CAXSFF010000932.1:0-2306 GCA_964236035.1 uncultured Acetobacteraceae bacterium | reverse complement strand
GGAGGATTGGCCACCCAGCGGAACAGCCGAAGGCGGCTCAGCACCCAGCGCAGGGGCAAATAGAGGGTCAGGGCGATGACCATGTAGATGGCCAGCGGCGGCAAGAGAACCCCGAACAGGTTGGTTTCGCGCCACATCTCAATGGGTCAGCAACCGTTCGAATCGCGCCAGCGATGGGCGCAAGCTGCCCAACAGAGCCAATTCCGCCATTCCAGCCGCCGCGCGCTGGACGGCGACCGATCCCGAGCGACCGAGCAGGCCAACCGCCGCCTCCTGCAACGGACCAGGTTCCAGGCTCGCCAGGCACAAGCGGGCTTGCCTTGCGGCATCGGCCAGGCACGGCTCCGCCCGACCGGCCGCGCCCAGCGCGGCGTGGGTCCTGTGCAGCGCCAGTTGCGCCTGCCCGAGGCGGGACACGTCGGCCAGGAAGGCGCTCTGGCTGGGCCGCGGTCCCCCAAGCGACTGGACGGCGCGTGACAGGCGGTCGTACAGCTGGAAGCGTATGGCGGTTTCGCTGAGCCGCTGGTCGCGCCCGGTCCGGGCCCTGTCGAGGCCCTTGTCGACCGCGACCGCGGCCCGATACAGGCGGCGCCTGGGAGAGACGGGCAGCACGACGAGGAACGCCAGGAACGTGAACAGGACGATCAGGACCAACTCGGTCGCCGTGTTCAGGAATCCCGACAGGTCGAAGGTCTCCTGGTTCGCCGGGCTGAGGAGCAACGTGAGGTAGATCAGGGCTCCCGGCCCGGACGAAGCGATCTTCTTCGAGCGCACGACCAGCGCCGTGGCGAACGCGAGTGGGCCGACGACCAGCGCAAATGGAATGAACCCGGATGCAGACGGCAGGACGAGGAAGTTCACCACCCCGGTCGCCAGGATCATGGGCGCCAAGGGCAGCGCGAATGCGGTGACGTTCATGAGCGGGGCCGGGGCCGTGCCGAGCAACGCTAGGAGCGCGGATTGCTGGATCAGCAGCAAGGTCGCCCCCGGCCAGCCGGCCAGTACACAGAAGCAGGCGCCCAGGCTGACGGCGATCGCGGCGCGTGCGCCGTTGAGGAGCGCGGCCACCACGTCGTAGCTTACGCGCAGGTCGGCGGCTGGCATCCGGCCGGTGCCCTCCGACAATGCGCGCAAGCCGGCAGCGGCCTCGCGGTGCCGGCCCAGAATCTCCGCCGCGCGGTCCACCAGGAGCGCCTCTTGCGGGGTCGTCGGCCTCGGGGCCGCCGGCATCGGTGCCGGAGCCGTCTTCGACGGAGCACGAACCTCTTCCGCCACGTCGAACAGGTACTGCAAGACGGCCTGGCTGGCGCCCGTCCTCGGCGCCAGCGCCAGGCCGCGACTGGCGTCGAGGCAGCCGAGCAGCGCCGCGAGCGTGAAGCGCGCTGCCCGACCCCGCAAGCGTCCGTCCGGCTGCTCGACGGCGGCGTAGGTGGCGTCCGTCCGCAGCGCCGTCAGGCCGGCTCCCATGCGGGCCAGGGACGCCGAATCGGGCAAAGGTCGGTTCTCCAACGCGTCCAGGCCGATTGCCGCGATGGCTGCAGCCTGTGTTCGTAGATCGGCGACCAGCTTCCCAAGTGCCAGATTGCCACCGAACACCAAGTTGACGGCAAAGGTCGCGGCGATGCCGATGCCGATCGCGGCTGTCCGATCAAGTGCCCCCACGAACGCGTCGTCGGGTGAGTCGATCAAGCTGATGGCGATGATCGCCACGGTGATGCCGCTCAGCGCCGCGCCGTAGGAGCGGAAGTCGCGCAACAGCGCGGCAGCACAGGAGCACAGGGCCAGCCAGGCGACGTATCCCAGCAGCAGCATCGTCCGGTCCTGCGGGAATGCGGACAACAGGCACAGCGCGACGATGCAGCCCAGGGCCGTCCCGCCGACGCGGTACAACGCCTTGGAAACCGCCATCCCGGCCGAAGGCGTCGCCAGGACACCGACACAGACGCCGGCTGTGGACGCCGGCTGCACCTGCGCGAAGAACGCGACTGCATAGGCCAACAGAAGTGCGAGCGTGGTACGCGCGGCAAAAGGCAGGGCATCAGCCTCGAAACCGGGCAACGCGAGCGCGGCCGGCCAGGAGAGCGTGGATTGCCTTGCATCAATGCTGCCTGAGCCGTCGCCAGGGGAGAACGCGCTCCGGGACGGGGCGGTGTCAGGCACGGGACGTGGTCCCAGCCTGGAGCCATTTGTCGCAGTACTCCGCCAGCGCCGGCAGGGACCTGTCCGTCCCCGTGAAGGCGACGTAGCCGTCGGGATGTATGAGCAAGATGCCAGGACTCTTGCCGAACAGCTTCCCGAACCCGGCT
>CAXSFF010000931.1:0-2308 GCA_964236035.1 uncultured Acetobacteraceae bacterium | reverse complement strand
CGTCGCAGCCGCGCCATGGACTGAAACGGTCAGAGCGTAGGGCGGTTGGTATTAGTTTGGAAGCGTATCGATAGCTCCGCAACTACCTGACTACTGTAAAAGAATTTCTTACGACAGTAGGCAGTACGATTCAGACGCACGGCCCGGTGCCGTGGCTGAACCAGCCGTGCGACTGCCGGCCTTGGTAGGTCCAACCCTCGTTCATGCCTGCCAAACCCTCAACGTTCCGAAGGCATTCTTGCCATGTAGGCACCGTTTGCGTGCGCGGCGCCTTGGGCGCCGCGCAGGCGATCCCGCGGTCAGGTCATGCCGGCCGTGCCGCCATCGCCGCGGCTCGTTCGCCCCGCGACAGGTCGAGCCATTTCAGCTCGGCGTCCAGCGGCATGATGGCCGCGCCGCCGCGGGTGGCGACCCCCAGCACGCGGCCGTCGGAGCCGAGCACGAACGGCTTGGCCCGGCCCGGCACCGTCCAGGCCGCGGTCCGGCCATTCTCCGCCTGCACCGTCCAGATGACGCCGTTGCGCACCCGCTGCATCCGGGTCATCTGCAGCGGCACCGGCACCAACTCGGCCTTGCGCCAGGCCAGGAGCTTGCGGTAGGCGCGGATCATGCTGACGCTGCCGATACAGGTCACCGCGACCCCAAACGCGCAGCCGGCCAGCAAGGTGACGATGCGGTCCCAAAAGCGATCCAGCCCGAGATCGGTCGTCAGCCACTCCGGATGCGCGGGATCGGCCACCACGGCGACGGTGAAGTCACCCAACTCCCACGACCCGAACACGTAATGCACCCGCCGCTCGATGGCGCTGGCGGGGACCGACAACGTGACGTCGCACGTCTGGATGAACATCTTGCTGCTGCATTCGCCGTCGCTGACGGAGGCGCCGCGGACGCGCACGGCGGTGTCACGCACCTGCCAGTCGGTGACGATGACGGGGGCGACCCAGGCCAGCAGGAACACGACCATGCCGGCGACTACGGCCAGGCCGAACAGGCCAAACCCCGTGCCCACGATCGAATGCGGCGGCCTGGCATGCAGCGGACGGGCCGGCAAGGCGCTGAACACGTCGGGCGAGGCGGGGGGCATGGCGGGGTCTCTCAACCGTTCGAAAGGCTTGTCAAAGCTGCCCGGCGGCGCGGGCCAGGCCAAGGTCGTCGATGGCGTCGCGCCCGCCGCGGACCGCGAGCCGGGCGGCCTCGTTCACCACCCACGCCAGGTCGCTGACCGGACGCCGCGACAGGCGGCGGGCCAGGCCGTCGACATCCAGCCCCTCGGCGTGCGGACGGCCGCGCAGCAGGGCGCGCAGCAAGGCGCCGGCGCCGGCCTCGTCCGGGTAGTCCATGGTGAACACGATGTCGAAGCGTCCGCGGCGGCGCAACGCCGGGTCGATCGCGTCCGGCCGGTTGGTGGTGCCGATCACCAGTATCCCGCGTTTCGCCGCGCCCTCCACCAGCCGCAACAGGGTGTTCACCTCCTCGGCAGCGGGCGCCGAGGCCCCGGCGCGGGCCTTGCCGAGCGCGTCCAGCTCCTCCAGCAGGATGATCGCCGGGGCGCTGGCGGCGGCTGCGTCGAACGCGGCGGCCAGCAGGCGCGGGGTCTCGTGCAGCCACATGCTGCCGACGCTGGCGACGGACACCTCGTGCAGACTCCAGCCGAGGCAGGCGGCGAGTTGCGCGGCGGTGAAGCTCTTGCCGCAGCCTGGCGGCCCCGCCAGCAACACGCCGCCCGGCGGCAGCACGCCCAGCCGGGCATAGGCAGCCGGACGCTGCAGCACGTCCAGCACCTGGTCGCGCAGCAATGCCTCCAGCGCCGGTTGCCCCGGGAGGGCGAACTCCACCGGCGCGGCACTCGGGCCGAGGATAAGGCCGTGCAGCGCCGCCGACACGCATTCCAGGTCCAGCAGCGGGTTCAACTGGACGATCCGCGCCGGCGTGAGCGCGCCGTCGTGGAAGCCGCCGGACAGCGCGGCGACCAGGATGGCGCGCCGGTCTTCGGCCGCTGCCTCGGCCGTGGCCAGGGTGATGCCGGGTTCGGGCAGGAACAGCGCGGACGACCATGCGGCGGCCGGCTGGCGCTGCGCCATCGCCCGCAACGCGTCGGACAGCGCCAGCGCCTCCTTGCGGTTCAGCGCGGGGCTGCGCAGGGCCATCCCGGCCACCGTGCCGGGGACGCCGCCCGGCAGGGGAAGGCAAACCAGGTCATCGACCAACGCCAACGGCGCACCGGACGCCGCGGCGAGGGCGGCCAGCTCGGCGGCCCACCAGGACGGCCCGGCGCCGGGCCGCAGCAGCAAAGCGGTGCCGGCCC
>CAXSFF010000930.1:0-2309 GCA_964236035.1 uncultured Acetobacteraceae bacterium | reverse complement strand
CTACTCGTACCGCGCCACCCGCGCCTGGGGCGACGGCTACATGATGGTCGGCGACGCGTTCGCCTTCCTGGACCCCGTGTTCTCCAGCGGCGTGCTGCTGGCGATGACGGCGGCGGAGCTGGCGGCGGACGTCGCCGACACCTGGCTCGACGACCCGGCGCGCGCCAACGTCATGGCCCGCGCGATGGAACGCACCATGTGCCAGGCGATGGACAGCCTCGGCTGGCTGGTCACCCGCATCAACACCCCCGTGCTGCGCGAGATGTTCATGGCGCCGAGCAACCGGCTGCGCATGCGCGACGGCCTGGTGGCGATGCTGGCGGGCAACCTGCGCATCGACCGCCGCCTGAAGCTGCCGGTGCTGGCGTTCAAGTCGGTCTACTACGCGCTCACCGCCCTGCGCCGCTTCGGCGTCCGCGCGGAGCCGGAGCTGCGGGCGCTGCCGGCGGAGTGAGCGACATCGCCGGAGCGCTCGACCGCACCGCCCGGCGATACCGCGACTGCGACCGCTTCACCCGGCATTACGTCGCCGCCAAGCTGCGCATGGACCCCGTGCACGCCGACGTGCTGGCGCTGGCGGCGCGCGCGCCGTTCGGGCGGGTGATCGATTTCGGCTGCGGCTATGGCCAGCTCGGCGTGGCGCTGCTGGAGGCGGAGCTGGCGGATGATGTGCTGGGGCTCGATTGCCGCGGCGATGCCGTGACGCAGGCCAATCGCGCCGCCGCCGGGTTGCGGTTCAGGGCCGAGGCATGCGACCTCGCCAGCCCGGGCGGGATCGCGGCCGCCAACACCGTGTTGCTGATCGACGTGCTGTACCAACTCGACCCGGCGGTGCAGGCGGCGGTCTTGCGGCACGCTGCCGGCCTAGCGCGCCGCCGCATCTTGATCCGCACCGCCGATCCGGCCCGGCGCACGCGGTTCCGCCTGGGCCGCGCGGCAGAGCGGGCGTTCCGCCGGGTCTGGCCGAGTTCGGGCGCGCACGTGCAGGCACCGGATATCGGTGGCGTGCTCGCGGCGTTGCGGCGGGAGCGGTTCATCGCCACGGTGGCGTCCTGCTCGCGCGGCACGCCGTTCGCCAACCTGCTGATCGTGGGCGAGCGTGATGGCTGACTCTTCTCCCCTCCCCTTGCGGGAGGAGGAGCAGTTTGCCTGGCACGGGCTTGTGCGCTTGACGTAATAGAGACGACCATCACGTCAGGCTTTCCTGCAAACGATGGATATTACCCATGAACGATAGCCCTACCGCCAAGACGGTCGTGATCACCGGCGCCGGGTCCGGCATCGGCCTGGCCGCCGCGCTGCACTACGCGGGCAAGGGCTGGAAGGTCGGGCTGATCGGCCGCGGCGAGGCGGCCCTGGCCGATGCGAGCGCGCAGGTCGCGGCGGCCGGCGGCACCCCCCACGTGGCGATCGCGGACGTATCGGACTCCGCCGCGCTGGAGCGCTCCGCCACGGACATCGAGGCGGCGCTGGGGCCGATCGACGTGTGGGTCAACAACGCCGGCATCGGCTTCTACGGCGCGTTCGCCGACGTGCCGGAGGCGGCGTTCCGGCGGGTGATCGACGTGAACCTGCACGGCACGGTGAACGGGACGCGGGTCGCGCTGGCCCGCATGCGCCCGCGCAACCGCGGCACCATCGTGCAGGTGCTGTCCGCGATCTCCTACCGCGGGGTGCCGCTGCAATCCGCCTACTCGACGACGAAGTACGGCCTGCGCGGCTTCACGGAGGCGGTGCGGGCGGAGCTGATCAACGAGCGCTCCTCGGTGCACGTCACCATGGTGCACCCGCCGGCGGTGAACACGCCGTTCTACAGCCACGCCGGGTCGGTGATGGAGAAGACTCCGCGGCCGCCGCCGCCGGTGTTCCAGCCGGAGCTGCTGGGCGAGGCGATCTACCTGGCCGGCACCCAGCGGCGGCGGGAGTGGCGCGTGACGGGCGAGACCCTTGCCTTCAGCATCGGCAACAAGGTGGCGCCTGGCCTGTTCGACATCTTCGCCGGCCTTGCCGCGGTCAGGGTGCAGCAGACCACGCGGCAGGACGTGAAGGACGCGCGCGACCCCAACACGTTCTCGCCGTCGACCCGCGCGTCCGGCACGCACGGCCCGTTCGACAGCGAGTCGCTGGCCAGCAGCGCGCAATGGTGGCTGAGCAAGAGCCCGCTGCCGGTGCGCGTCGGGCTCGGCCTGCTGGCGCTGGGCGTGGTCCGCGCCACGGCCGGGCAGCGTCGCAAGGGGTCCCGCCGATGAGCGGGCGGCCTTCCTGAACCGGGCTGTGCCGGCGGCATGACGCGCACCGGCATCCCGCTC
>CAXSFF010000929.1:0-2310 GCA_964236035.1 uncultured Acetobacteraceae bacterium | reverse complement strand
CGCAGGGCGGCCGTCGGCATGTTGAGCACGGCCAGGTGGTCGGCCATGAAGAAGGCGTCGAAGCGGCCGCGCTCCAGCGTCTGGATGAAGCGGACCAGGTGCTTGAGGTTGAAGTTGGCGTCCGGGAACGCGCCGGGGAAGCGCCACCAGCCGGTGTGGATGCCGACGGGGCGCATGAAGGCGCCGAGATGGAGCTGCTTGGTCATGCGCGCTTGTTCCTCCTAGCTGTGGCATGCGTTCAATGCGGATAAGGGTGCGGGCGCGGCGGCGTGCAACCGGGTCCATTTCCTCGCCCGCGATGCGCTTGCGACCTGCCCAAGGCGGAACGCTTGCAAATACAAGAGTTGTGTTGACAACCGTTTCCGCCGCGAATACTTCTGCGGGCGGGAGGGTCCAAATGACCGATTGTGATGTCGCGGTGGTCGGCTACGGTCCGACGGGAATGGTGTTGGCGGCCCTGCTGGGTCAGATGGGGCACCGGGTCGTGGTGCTGGAACGCTACACGGGCCTTTACAACCTGCCCCGCGCCGCGTGCTTCGATGACGAGATCATGCGGACGTTCCAGAAGCTTGGCATCGCCAATGCGGTCAGCGGCGGCGCTGTACCGCAACGCGACTACGACTGGATCAACGCCGACGGCGAGACCCTGGTCAAGCTCGAATACCCCAACCCTGCCCCGGGTGGCTGGGCGGCGCTGTACATGATGTTCCAGCCGCATCTCGAGGCGGTGCTCGATCAGCTCGACAAGGCGCTGCCTAACGTCGATGTGCGCCAGGGCGTCACCGTGTCGCAGCTGGAGCAGGACAGCGAGGCGGTCACCCTGAGCGGCACCGGCGCGAACGGCGAGCCGGTCTCGCTGCGGGCGCGTTTCGCGGTCGGCGCCGACGGCGGCAGCGGCTTCATGCGGCGGGCGCTCGACACGAAGGTCGATGACTACGGCTTCCAGGAAAACTGGCTGGTCTGCGACTTCCGCATGCGCCGCACGGTCGCGACGCTGCCCATGTTCCGCCAGGTCTGCGACCCGGCGCAGCCGACATCCATCGTCAGGATCGGGCCTGAGCACCATCGCTTCTCGTTCATGCTGAACCCCGGCGAGACGCCGGAACAGGCGACGCAGCCCGCATCGGTGTGGGCCCGCGTCAGCCCGTACATCAGCGAGGACGACGCCGAGATGATCCGCGTGGTCAACTACGTGTTCCGCTCGCGGATCGCCGACCGCTGGCGCTCCGGCCGCGTGCTGCTGGCCGGCGACGCGGCGCACGAGATGCCGCCGTTCCTGGGCCAGGGCATGTGCTCGGGTATCCGCGATAGCCACAACCTCGCCTGGAAGCTCGATCTCGTGCTGACCGGCCGGGCAGACGCCGCCTTGCTCGACACCTACCAGGTCGAGCGCGAGCCGCACGTCCGCTTCATCACGGAGAAGGCGATCGAGCTTGGTCGGGTGCAGACCCTGCGCGACCCGGCGGCTGTGCGGCAGCGCGACGAGCGGCTGCTGGCGCTGCGCCAGGAGAACAAGGCTCCCGACAAGCTGCGTTTCCCCGGCCTGACCGGCAGCCTGGTGACCGGCGGCGGCGAGTTGTTTCCGCAGGGCCATGTACGTGCCGATGGCCAGTCGGGCCTGTTCGACGACATCGCCGGCCCTGGCTGGTGCATCGTCGCGTGGGACAGCGGCGTGCTCGATGCCCTCACCAGCACCGACCGGGCCGCCTGGGAAAGGATCGGCGGCCGGATCATGACTGTCACGCCGGCGCCGGCTGCTGGCTCGGTCGTGGATGCCGAGGGAGTCTACGCCGCGTGGTTCGAGTCGCAGGGCTGTTCGGCGGCGGTGGTGCGCCCGGATTGGTACACCTACGGCACCGCCCACACTGGCGAGGAGCTGACGGCGCTGCTGTATCGGATTGCAGACACGCTGCAAGGCAAGCCGGTGCAGGGCACGGTGCTGCACGGCGAGTCGGTGCTGGCGTAGGCCGACCAAGGCTCAGAGGTCGGCACGCAACCCGTAGCTGCTGAACGATCGCAGGGTCTCGGCGATCTCGGCTTCGCTCAGCAGCACGGGGCCGCCGAGTTGCAGGCTGTTGCAGTATTGGTGCGCCAGCGTCTCCAATTCGACCGCCAGCCACAGCGTTCGGGCCAGCGTGGCGCCGGCCACGATCATGCCGTGGTTGGCCAGCAGGCAGGCGTTGCGCCCCGCCATCGCCGCCAGCGCATGCCGCGCCAGTTCCGCGGTGCCGAACGGCGCATAAGGCGCGCACCGCACCGAGGCGCCGCCGAACAGCGCCACCATGTAGTGGCAGGCCGGGATCTCCCGCC
>CAXSFF010000928.1:0-2313 GCA_964236035.1 uncultured Acetobacteraceae bacterium | reverse complement strand
CGAGGCAGGCGGCCAAGCTTCGGCCCATCTCCTGGGAGCGGATCAGGTCCATGGTGTCCGTGTAGACCGGCAGCGAGTCGACGAACAACGCGCCGCCCTGGCTCAACGGACGGATCTTCTGCCCGGTCGCCGACAGCGCGACGGTGTGGGTCGGGTGGGTGTGGACGATAGCGTTCACGTCGGGACGGGCGCGGAAGATCTCGGAGTGGATGTAGCGCTCGCTGTGCTGCCGCGCCGTGCCCGCCACCAGCACGCCCTCAAGGTCGAAGGTCAGGATGTTGTCGGGCGTGATCTCGTCGAAGCCGACGCTGTGCGGCTTCATCAGGAAGTGCTCCGGCCGCCCCGGCACCCGGATCGACACGTGGCCGCGGGTCATGTCGCCGTGGCCCTGCTGATGCAGGATGAGTCCGGCGTCGATCAGAGCGCGCTTGGCGTCGTCGATGGTGGCGTCGGACATCAGCCGCTCCCCTTATGCAGCCGGACGATAGACCGCGGCGTCACCCCCTGCAAACACGGTGCTCAGAGTGTCGCGAGGGCGGCGGCGGCATGGATGAGCGCCAGGTGGCTCAACGCCTGCGGGAAGTTGCCGAGCATCTGCCCGGCCGGGTCGAGCTGTTCGTTCAGCAGGCCGAGGTTGGCGCCCGTGGCCGCCAGCATGCCGTCCATCTGCCGCACCGCTGCCTCGTGCTCGCCGGCCAGCGCGAACGCCTCGGCCAGCCAGAAGCCGCAGGCGATGAACGTCCCCTCCTCCTCCGGCATGCCGGAGTACCGGTACAGCAGCGCGCCGCGGCCAAGCTCCCGCTGCACCGCGTCGCGGGTGGCGGCCAGGCGGTCGCGGCGATCGAACCCGAACGGGACGGCGAGCAGCAGCGCGGCGTCGAGCCGCTCGCTGCCAGGGTGCATCACATAGGCCTGCCTGGCCTCTGACCAGCACTCGGCATCGATCCAGTCGCGGATGCGGTCGCCCTCGCGCGCCCAGCGGCCGGCATGGCTGGTCTCGATCTGGCCGGCCGCCGCCAGCTTCGCCGCCCAGTGCATCGCGGTCCAGCAGGCCATCTTGGAACTGGTGTAGTGTTCAAGCTGCTCCAGCTCCCAGATGCCGGAATCCTTGCAACGCCAGATGTCGGCGCAACGGTCGGCCAGCTCCGCGAGCTGGCGGCGGGTGACCAAGTCCAGCACGTGGCCCTGCTCGACGAACATCCCCGCCGTGATCAGCACGTCGGCGAACACGCCGAGCTGCAGCTGCCTACAGGCCTGGTTGCCAAGCCGGACGGGGCCGCTGCCGGCGTAACCCGGCAGGTCGATGTCCTGCTGCTCCGGAGCCAGGGCGCCGTCCAGCCGGTACATGATGCGCAACTGGCCGGAATGCCGCCGGATCGTCGCCATCAGCCACGAGAACGCGGCCTTGGCCTCCTCTGTGGCGCCGACCCTGAGGAACGCCTTGATGCTGAAGCTCACGTCGCGCACCCAGGCGTAGCGGTAGTCGTAGTTCTTGCCGCCGCCGATCCGTTCGGGCAGCGAATTGGTGGCCGCCGCCGCGATCGCCCCCGACGGCGAGAACAGCAGCAGCTTCAACGCCAACGCGCTGCGGCGCATCGCCGCGGCATAGGGGCCGGAGACCGCCAGGTTGCCGCACCACTCGCGCCAGGACTGGTCGGAACGGTCGATGCGGGCGTCGATCGCGGCCAGCTCGGGCAGGATCAGCGGCTCGTCGGCAGCGGCCAGCAGCGCCATGATGCTGCGCGACCCCGGGTGCGTCGCCAGCCTGGCCTCGATGCCGCCATCGTCCTCGACCGTGCGTTCGACGGAGTCGTCGGCGCGGAAGGCGCAGACCACGCCGTCGATGTGCAGCACGTCGCCATGCGGGCTGGGCTCCCGCCACGGGGTCGCCTGATCCAGGCGGCGGCCCGGCCGCGCCACGATGGCCAGGGTGACGACGCCCTCCAGCCCCTCGACCCGGCGCGCCAGCTCGCTCCAGGGCAGGCGGCCGGAGATGCCGCTGTTGAGGCTGTCGGTGAGCCGCGCCCGCCCCGTGGCCGTGGTGAACATCTGCTCCAGCACGTTGCTGTCGGGGCGGTAGCGGCGCTCTACCGTGAAGGCATCGGTGGGGGTGACGGAGAAGCGGCCGCCCGCCGAGGCGAGCAGGCGGTCGAACAGCGGCGGGCTGTCGAGGTTGGGCACGCACCACCAGTCGACCAAGCCGTCCGCGGCGACCAGGGCGACGCTGCGGCCGTCGCCGAGGGCGGCATACTGGTCGAGGGGCAGCGCGTCGCCGTCGCGCTTGGGGGTGAAGGGCATGGAGGTCCTCGACGC
>CAXSFF010000927.1:0-2313 GCA_964236035.1 uncultured Acetobacteraceae bacterium | reverse complement strand
TCATCGCGCGGCGCAGCCGTGCCAGCCCGCCGCGCACCTGGCCGCGCTCGCACATGCCGCGCCCTTCAAGCCATAGCGCCCGCGCCAACGGGGGCATCTCGCCGCTGGCCTCGATCCGCCCGGCAAGTTGCAGGCAGTAGGCCTGGGTGTCGGACGTGACGTTCGCGGCGTCCTGGGAGGTGTCGGGCGCGGCATGCTGGGCGGTGGCGGCGCTGAACGCCCCCGTCATCAGCAGCAGGGCGATGGTCGGCGCGCGGATCACGCCGCACCTCATACGACGTGTCGCCTGTCCCGCCCATGGGCCCGGCGTGAATGCCTCGACACGCATCATGGCGACAGGCCCGGCAGCGTCAGCACGGCGGCCAGCCCGGGCGCTGCATCCTCCAGCCGCAGGCTGCCGCCGTGCAGCTGCGCCACCGCCTCCACCAGGGCCAGCCCCAGGCCCGACCCCGGGGTGTGGCGCGCCGCCTCGCCGCGATAGAAGCGGTCGGTGGCATGCGCCCGGTCGCCGGGTGGGATGCCGGGGCCTTGGTCGATCACCGCGACCATCACCGAATGCGTCCCAGCGCCACCTTGCTCCGACGCCTCGACCCGCACCGCGCCGCCCGACGGGGAGAACTTGATGGCGTTGTCCAGCAGGTTGGCCACCGCCTGCTGGATCAGCGCGCCGTCGCCGTTGACCATCAGCCCGGCGCCGGCGGCGAGCCGGAGCGACTGGCCGCGCTCCTCGGCGGCGGCGGCGTACAGCTCGACCAGGTCGGACAGCAGCGCGCCCACGTCCAGCGGCGCGAAGGCGGAGCGGCGCGCGCCGGCCTCGATCTCGGCGATGCGCAGCAACGCGGCCGAGATCGCCGCCACGCCGTCCAGGTCCGCCACCGCCCGCTCCACGGCGGCGCGCAGCTCGGCGGCGCTGCTGGCGTTCTCGCCGGCGTCCTCCAGCCGGGCGCGGGCGCGGGCGATCGGCGTGCGCAGGTCGTGGGCGATGCTGTTGGACACCTGCCGCACGCCGTCCATCAGGCGGGCGATGCGGTCCAGCATGTCGTTGATCACCTCCGCCAACTGGTCGAACTCGTCGCCGCGGCCCGACACGCGCACCCGGCGCGCCAGGTCGCCCTGCGCGATGGCGGCGGCCGTGGTGGAGACGCTGGCGATCATGCGCCGGAACAGCCGCTGCATCACCAGGCCGCCGACCGTCGCCAGCACGATCAGCAGCAGCAGCGACCACAGCAGCGCCGAGGTCAGCAGCGCCCGCAGCGGCGTCCGCGTCTCGATGTCGCGCCCGACCAGCAGCCGGTCGCCGTCAGGCAGGTCGAACCGCCGCACCCGTGCCACGCTGCGCTGTCCGGCCCGCTCGACCACCAGGTCATAGCCCACGTCCGCCAAGGTGACGCCGGGCGGCCATTGCGCCAGGTTGCCGGCCAGCACCTTCATGCGGCTGTCGACCAGGAGGTAGAGGGCGTCGTCGTCGACGTTGGTGGCGAGACGGTCCTCGATGGTGGCTTGCAGCTCCGGCAGCCCGCCGGTCTGCCACTGCTCCGACAGTCCCTGGGTATCGGCGCGGATCGCCGCCTCGACCTGCCGGTCCAGCAGTCCGGCGGTCGCCCACCACAGGAACAGCACCAGGGCGAGCGCGCTGACGGCGAACAGCGTGGCATAGACCCCGGCCAGGCGCAGGCCCGCCGACCGCCACAGGCCAGGCCGGGCCACCAGGCCTCGCATGATCAAGTGGGCGCGGTCAATCGGCGCGGAGCATGTAGCCGGCATTGCGGACCGTGTGGATCAGCGGGGAGGCGAATGGCTTGTCGATCTTCTGCCGCAGCCGGCTGACGTGCACGTCGATAACGTTGGTCTGCGGGTCGAAATGATAGTCCCACACCCCTTCCAGCAGCATGGTGCGGGTGACCACCTGGCCGGCATGGCGCATCAGGTACTCCAGCAGCCGGAACTCGCGCGGCTGCAGGTCGATGCGCTGGCCGCCGCGCTTCACCGTGCGCGACAGCAGCTCCATCTCCAGGTCGGCCACCACGATCCTGGTCTGCGGCCCCTCCGCCTTGCCGCGGCGCACCAGCCCCTCGACCCGGGCCAATAACTCGGCGAAGGCGAACGGCTTGGCGAGGTAGTCGTCGCCGCCCGCCTTCAGGCCGCGCACCTTCTCGTCCACCGCGCCCAGCGCCGACAGGAACAGCACGGGCGTGGCGTTGTCCTGCGCCCGCAGCGTCTCCAGCAGCCGCAGCCCGTCGATGCCGCCCGGCAGCATGCGGTCCAGGATGATGGCGTCGAAGCTCTCGCTGGCCGCCAGGAACAGCCCGTCGC
>CAXSFF010000926.1:0-2317 GCA_964236035.1 uncultured Acetobacteraceae bacterium | reverse complement strand
TCAAAGGCCTCACGCCCTACGAAGCGATCTGCAAAACCTGGACCTCAGACCCAGGGCGGTTCACGCTCGATCCGCTCCACCAAATGCCGAGACTAAACATCTAGAGCGGCCGTCTGCGCTAAGCTAGTGGCTTGCGCTACACCTGGAGCACGATTTGACGGCCAGCTTCACGATTATCGCACATTGCATCTACAAAGCCGGGGTAATCCATCATTGGATGCACGACCTGGGCGACAGCTCGCCGCTGGCGGTTAGCCTGGCTGCGACGGTGATAGACAACTCAGGGGGTCAGCGCCTTGCACGAGCGTGCATGATCGTGAAGTCGGACATGGCGGCGACTGACCCTCGGATACAGGCGAGCATCAGGGAGGTTGTCGATCATGTCGAAGCGGTGCGGGAGGTCCTGGCCAGGCCGGATCACTCCTTGATTCTCGTCACTTTCAAGCTGCACGACCCGCTTGCCGTGCTTGATGAGGCCGATTGCACAACGGTTTTCGCTCGCCAATACATAGAACATACCGTGCTTGGTCGAGCGTGACAAACCAATGATGGAAGACGGAGAAGACAGGTTATGATGAGCAAAGAAGAAATTAATAAAAAGGCGCATCATTGGATCGCAGGAGACCCTAATGTCCTAAACGGTCTTACCCAGGATGAAATCAACGAGGTGATGATCGAGGTCGAACGCATTTAGAGTGGTGAGGATGATGAAGCCGCTATTGAAAATGATCCTACACCATCACCGGGTATGTAAAAGTATTATCACACCGCTTTAGGTTCTCAAGGTATAGCCATGTCTGGCAAGGTGCGCCCGGTACGCCACGTCCAGCGTCCCGCGCCCGCTGGCGAGCTGCGACAGGTTGAGGTCGCCGCCGAAGTTCACCTCCAGGATCACGGGGCCTGAGCGGGCCACCGCGACGTCCCACGACTGGGTGGTGATACCCGGCAGCAAGCCGGCGGCGGCCAAGACCAGCGCCACGGTCTCGGGCCACAGCGGCACCTGCGCGCCGACGAGGACGACGCCGGTGTCCGGGTGGGTCGTCGGCAGTGTAAGCGCATCCGCCCAACCGCAGACGACGCGCTCGATCTTGCCCGTGTCGGGGTCCAGCGCGCCCAGCAGGTTGCCTGTCCGCCAGTAGTTGTCAGCCGGGTTGGCGCCGGTTGGGATCTTCGCCGTCGCGCGATGCAGGACCGGCCCGCCCAGTGTCAGCAGGACAAGGACGCGGATCGACCAGAGCCGATCACCGAACGTGGCGGCGAGCTGCTGGGCGGGTTCCAGGCGGCGCTGTATCAGGAAGCCTTCGGCGCGAGCGGCCAGGGCCTGGGCGACGGCGTCCACGGACGCGCGAGCTGGCGAGCCGCGCAGAACCAGGCTCTCCCCATCGGCCCCGAGGCGATCGGCGCTCAGCACGGACAGGCTGTACTTGCCGTCGATGGGCTTGGCGAACAGCGGGTAGTTGGCAGGCTCGCGCAGGAAGGCGGTGATCGCGGCTTCGCCGGCCAGGGCCGAGACGCCGGGCAGCGCCCGGCTCGGGTGCGCGACGGCCAGCAGCTCCGGCGCCGGCATCCCGGCCCCGGTCATGAGGCTGTGGAACAGCAGCTTGTCTGCGGCCACGGCCTGCCAGTCGGCACGATTGCAGGCCAGGTGCATCGGCTGCTGGGCGAGCTTGCCGACGAAGGCGCGCTTCGCGTCGTCGGTCAGGCCCGGCTCCCAGAGCCGATAGTAGTAGTATTCATTCGATGTGAGCCGGCCCGGCCCGAACCGCAGCGCGGCAACGTCGCGCAGCATCGCCGGCATTCCGCGCCCTGCCGCCTTGGCGGCAGCGAAGCTGCTGCGGAAGTCGATGGCGGGGATGCCGATTAGTGCGGCGCGTTGTCCGGGATTGTCGGACAGGTCGAGGCTTTGCGGTGCGGTCTTGGCATCGTGTCCGTCAGGCACTCCACAATCTCCTGCTGCGCGAACCCTGCCACCAGCGTGCCGCGTAGCGGCGCCGGCCGGCAATCGCGTCGGCTTGATTGGGGCACTGCCTCTGGGGCGGTGCCTCACAACTAAACAATCGAGTGGGGAAACCCCATAAGGTTTCCATTAGGATGGATCACGTAGCCTTCCAGCCAATCATCAGGGAACGTGTCATGCCGGTCTTCTTTGCTGTCGAGCACGTGGCAACGTCGCTGGTGGGGGCTGCCGTCCTTGGGGCGCTTGCCTACGGCTCTTGGCGCTACGGGTTCGAGCGCATGTACCAGGAGCGCATCGGCCGCGTCATCAAGGTACTGGGCGTCCTCGACGTCGTGGGCCTCACCTGCTGGCAGTAGCCGG
>CAXSFF010000925.1:0-2321 GCA_964236035.1 uncultured Acetobacteraceae bacterium | reverse complement strand
CGAACAGGTTCGGGTCGTCGAAGCTCGGGGAGATAAGCGTCGAAGGGCCCGCCGGCTCGGTCGGGACCCCGTCGGCGATCTCGGTCATGGGGTTCAATTTCACAGCCTCCGGTTGATCTGCCCGCATCCCGGTTGAGAGGCACGGCACGGGGCTCAATAGATGGGGCTGGTTAACGGATGGTGACTGCTCAGGTGGGCGCGGGGGTGGTTCAGATCAGGATAACATCCAAAACGGAAGACTTCTTTTATATCGGAGTTTTACCGAATTCTGGCATCGCTTGGAAAGGGTATGTTTTGAACCACGCCCGTTTTGGATGCTCTCTCAACTTTGGATGCGCTCTCAACTGGGCCACCATCGGCTCTTAACGTGTGGTCAGCACGTGGGACGGTGGCGGCTCGGCATACAGGGCGGCCACGACCTGGGCGCGGTTGCGCAGCACCGCGGACTGGTTCACCGATCCCTTGTCTGTCACCTCCCCAGTCTCTATCGACAATGGATCGACCAGGAACGCCAAGCGTGTCACGCGTGTGGCAATGCCGGCGCTCTTTGCGAGCGTTCTCAAGATACCGGTGATCCGGTTGCGGGCGGCCGGGTCGGTCGCGATCGCTGGATTATAGGGAATGGCTAACACGGCCAGCGTGTCGCGGTTGTGCCCGGCCACGACGATATCCCGGATGTCGGGTGCCATTGCAGCGATCAGTTGGTTCCGCAGCGGCCCGACGCTGACCCATGTGCCTGAACTGAGCTTGAAGTCCTCGGTCAAGCGGCCGTCGAAACACAACCCCTTCTCGGGATGCGCCGTGTCGACCCAGGTCAGCGCATCGCCGGTGCAGTAGAACCCTTCGGCGTCGAACGCTTCTGTCGTCCGCTCAGGGTCTCGCCAAAACCCGGGTGTGATGCTCGGCCCCTTGATCCGCATTTCGACCTTCCCGTCGATCGGCACCAGCTTGACTTGAACACCCAGCACCGGCAGCCCGACCCGGTTCGCCTGGCCGTCGACGCCATCGGTCATCAGCGCCGCTGGCGCGGTCTCGGTCGAGCCCAGCCCCGTGATCATCGGCACTGGCTGCCCGGTCGCTTTGCTCGACAGCCGCTCCAACTCGTCCCACAACGGCTGTGGAAGGCTGGCCGCAGCATAGAACGGGACCCGCAGGCGGCTGTAGAAATGGCGGTTCAGAGCTGGGTCATCACGAAGCTGCAACGCCAGCTCGTCCCAGGCTTTCGGAACAGCCAGGTGCAACGTCGGCGCGACCTCCCGAAGGGTGGCGACTGTCGGCTCGAACTGCCCGGGTAACGGACGGCCCGAGTCGATGTAGAGCGAGCCGCCGTTGAAGAGCACGAGGTTGAAATTGTGGTTGCCGCCGAAGGTGTGGCTCCATGGCAGCCAGTCCACCAGCACTGGTGGCTCGTGCAGCAGGAAACGGAACCTGCTGGCGATCATCACCTGGTTGGAACACAGCATGCGATGTGTGTTGATCACCGCCTTGGGCGCGCCGGTGGAGCCGGACGTGAAGAGCAGCTTGGCTATTGTGTCCTCGCCCACCCGCTCCGCCGCCGCATCGACCTCTGGTTCCGCAGCCTGCGTCAGGCTGGCGAGGTCATCAGCAACCTCCGCACCCGGCGGTGTGACGGCGCGCAGTGCGTCGGCAAAGGCAGCGCCACGCGCGAAGACCAGGCCAGGCGTGGTCAGCTTCACCAGGGTCCGCAGCTTGGCGAAGTCCTTTCTCACCAGCGAGTAGGCGGTGGAGACCGGCGCATAGGCGATACCTACGTGTAGGCAAGCGAGGCCAAGCACGGCATTGTCGATGCTGTTGCCCGACAAAATCATGACGGGGCGGTCAGCCGACAGGTTGCGCGCAAGTAGGCCCTGCGCGACCGCTCGGACCACCGCCAGCGCCTGGCAGTAGCTGAGCCGGCGCCACCCGGCACCATCGCGCTCGGCCAGGAATGTGGCATCAGGCGTGATGCGCGCCCATTGGACTAGACGTTCGGTGACCCGGGCCGGATAGGCTGGCAGCTCCTCCCGCATCTGTAGGAGGACGCAGCCGTCTTCCCGATGCTCTATCTGCAGTGTCATGGCCAATGCCATCTCATCGCCCCGCCTATCCGGTTCCCGGTGTTGGTTCTTCGTTTCTTCGCTAACCGTTAGCAGTGCACGACTTTGCCCGCTCGCTTGTCGAGCAAATTGGCTAGGCGTCGCTGGGGGGCAAAACCTGGGACAACCTACTTGCCACTCTCGGGCTGGTCAGCCTGGCTGATGCCTGGCCACGAGGGCGGCAGGCGTGATGCAGTGGACGGTGCGGTTGGAGACGAGGACAAG
>CAXSFF010000924.1:0-2323 GCA_964236035.1 uncultured Acetobacteraceae bacterium | reverse complement strand
CAGGCCTTCGACCTGCCGCCGCTCAACCTGGCCTTGGCGCATGGCCTGGTCGACCGGGCGCGCTTCGTCGAGGCGGCGTCGGCGGAGGCGCTCGCCGACACGTTGGTTCGCATCAGCCAGCTGGTGATCGACTTCCCCGAGATCGAGCGGCTGCGGTTCGGCGGTTCCGCGCCTGCGGAGATGGCGCTGCGGCCGCCGGGCCAGGCCAGTGAACTGGCCATCGCGCCATACCCCGACAGCCTGGTCGAAACCTGGCACGCCACCGATGGGGAGGCGATGACCATCCGCCCGATCCGGCCGGAGGACGCCGCCGCGCATGCCGCCCTGTTCACCCGGCTGAGCTCCGACGACATCCGCTACCGCTTCTTCTCCACCCTGCGCGAGCTGTCGGCGGAGCGGATCGCGCGCATGACCCAGATCGACTACGACCGCGAGATGGCGTTCGTCGCGATCCGCGCCAACGGCGACACGGCTGGCGTCGCCCGGTTGGTGCGCGACGGCGCCGGCTCCGGCGAGTTCGCCATCGTGGTCGAGCCGGCGATGCGCGGCAACGGCCTGGCCCGGCACTTGATGCGCCGCATCATCGAGTGGGGCGGCAGTCACGGCCAGGCGCTGATCACGGGACAGGTGTTGGCGGACAACGCGCCGATGCTGGCGTTCATCCGCCGCCTCGGCTTCACCCTGCATCACATTCCGGAGGAGCAGGACGTGCTGGAAGCCCGCATGGACCTCGACGCGACCGGATAAAGCAGCCTGCGGGCAAGCCGCACCAGGCCAGCATCGCCAAAATCGATGTTGCACTTCCTGGGTACAAGAAGGCCAGATGGCGCAAGGCACGCCAACGGCGCCAGGAACCAGGAGGCTTCATGTCGGGAACCGCAGGCAAGGTTGTCGCGATCACGGGGGCAAGCAGCGGGATCGGCAAGGCCACGGCGCTGCTGCTTGCCGGGCAGGGTGCGAAGCTCGTGCTTGGGGCGCGCCGATCAGACCGCCTCGAGGCTCTCGCCGACGATATCGTGACAGCAGGTGGCGAGGCAGCCTATGCCGTCACGGACGTGAAGCGGCGCGACGACCTGTCTAACCTGGTGGCGCTGGCGTGCGAGCGGTTCGGCAGGTTGGACGTTCTCGTCAACAACGCCGGCATCGGGCCGGTCTCCCTCCTCGACGAGCTGCGTGTCGAGGATTGGGAGGAGATGATCGACGTCAACATCAAGGGTGTGCTGTATGGCATCGCCGCGGCATTGCCCGTCTTCCGCAGGCAGGGTTTCGGGCAGTTCGTCAACATCGCATCCACGGCCGGGCTTGTCGTCAGGCCGTCCCTGTCGGTCTATTCCGGCACGAAGTTCGCCGTGCGCGTCATCTCCGAGGGTTTGCGCCAGGAGGCCGGCGACAAGCTGCGCGTGACCATCATCTCGCCCGGCATCGTCCAAACGGATTTTACGGAGTCGATGACAAATCCGGAGATCAGGTCCCAGATCGCCGACGCGATGAACAAGATAGGGCTTTCCCCGAATGCCGTCGCGCGCGCCATCGCTTTCGCGATCGAGCAGCCGGCCGATGTGGATGTGAGCGAGATCATCGTCCGCCCCACCGCTCAGGGCTGACCTTGCCGCTCTGCCCGGGAGGCCTCGCTTCAGCGGCAGTCACCCCGCGAGCATGCTCTCCACATCCGCCACCAGCGCCAGCATCTCCACCGCCGCTGCCGTCCGCGGCGCCGCCTCGATCACGCCGAGGCCGAGCGCGAACGCCTGCATGAAGCCGGCGCGGTTGCCCAGCGTCGCCGGCAGCAGCGCATGCCCGGTCGCACGCACCTCCGCCTCCGCGCGCGCCAGTTGGCGAGCCGCCGTCGGCGCGCGGTTCAGCACCAGCATCGCCTTGCGCTGCTCCATCTTGACCAGCGCGAGCGTGCCCTCGGCGGCCCACAGGTCGGGGGCGCTCGGCTGCACCGGCACCAGCACCAGGTCGGCGGCGCGGACCGCCCGGCGCGCGTCCGTGTCGATGTGCGGCGGGCTGTCCACCACCACCAGGTCGTAGTCGCGCCGCAGCCGCTCCAACTCGCTGGCGAGTCGCCAGCCCGCCGTCGCGGAGAAGCCGATGGGCCGTGCCGGCTCCGGCCGCGCGGTGCGGATCGCGTGCCACCGCGTCAACGTGCCTTGCGGATCGATGTCGAACACCGCGGTGCGGCGGCTGGCTGCGAACCCGGCGGCGAGGTTGGCCGCCAGCATCGTCTTGCCCGCGCCGCCTTTCTGCTGCGCTATCGTGATCACCACCGCCATCGCCGCCACTCCATCCGGAGCGGGCGTTATGGCCCAGCCAAGCGGAG
>CAXSFF010000923.1:0-2330 GCA_964236035.1 uncultured Acetobacteraceae bacterium | reverse complement strand
GGGCACTACACCACGCAGAGACTGGTCGAAATCCCTGGGTCCGTCGCTTCCGCGGCAAGCGAGCCGGGGTGTCCCTTCGCGCCGCGCTGCCCCGAGATGATCCCTGCCTGCCGAACCGCTCCACCCCCTTTGGAACCGGTGGCGGAAGGCTGGGACGTGGCTTGCATCATGGCCACCCGGTTGGAGGTGAGGCATGTCGCTGCTGTCGGTTGACGGGCTGCGCACCCGCTACGTGACTCAGGGCCGCGTCATCAACGCCGTGGACGGGGTATCGCTGGACGTGGACCCTGGGGAAACGGTGGGGCTGGTGGGGGAAAGCGGGTGCGGCAAGTCCACCCTCGGCAAGACCATCCTGCGCCTGCTGGACCCGGTCGAGGGCAGCATCCGGTTTCGCGGCCATGACATCGCCGACCTCAGCCAGCACGCGCTGCTGCCGTTCCGGCGGCGGATGCAGATGGTGTTCCAGGACCCGTTCGGTTCGCTGAACCCGCGGCAGACCGTGGCCACCTTGCTGGCCACGCCGCTGAAGGTGCATCGGCGCGGCAACCGGACGGAACGTCGCCGGCGCGTGCTCGACATCGTCGCCCATGTCGGACTGCCGGCGGAAGCGCTGGAGCGCTATCCGCACGAGTTCTCCGGCGGCCAGCGGCAGCGCATCGGCATAGCGCGCGCCCTGGTGCTGGAGCCCGAGGTGATCATCTGCGATGAACCGGTGTCGGCGCTGGACCTGTCGATCCAGGCGCAAATCCTCAACCTGCTGGTCGACCTGAAGCGTAGCCTGGGCCTGAGCTACCTGTTCATCTCGCATGACCTGTCGGTGGTGCGCTATTTCGCTGACCGCGTGCTGGTGATGTATCTCGGGCGCATTGTTGAAAGCGCTGGTTATGCCGAGCTGTGGCGGGAGCCGCGGCATCCCTATACCCGCGCGCTGCTGGCGGCCGTGCCGCAGCCCGATCCGGAACGGGCGCGCGGTCCGGTTGCGCTGCGGGGCGAATTGAGTGCGGCCGAGGCTGGGGGCTGCCGCTTCCGCGCCCGCTGCCCGCAAGCCTTTGAACGGTGCCAGTCCGAGGACCCGGCGCTGCGAAAGGTGGCGACTGGACACTTGGTGGCCTGCCATCTGGCATGACAATCAATTTGATGCCCAAGGAAACAGCATGAGTCGAGACGAACGTGTGCCGACGCGACGTGCCTTACTGGGGGCGGCTGGTGGTTTTGCCCTGGCTTCCCGCGCTGCCATTGCCCAAAACCCGGCGCCGGCGCCTAGGCAGGGCGGGACCATGACCATCATGTTCTTTGCCGAACCCCCCTCGCTCGTGTCGCTTGTCAGCACCAACAGCCTGACTGTCAGCGCCAAGGTGACCGAGGGGCTGCTCTGGTACGACAACGCGATGCAGCCGCACCCGCAGCTTGCGACCGCCTGGACGATCTCGCCAGATGAATTGACCTACACCTTCACGTTGCGGCAAGGCGTGAAGTGGCACGATGGCCAGGACTTCACCTCGGCCGACGTGGCGGCGTCGCTTGCTATCCTGAAGAAGCTGCATCCGCGCGGCCGTGGCACCTTCGCGCACGTGGCGGAGGTGCAGACGCCGGACAATCATACCGTGGTGCTGAAACTGGACGCGCCCATTCCGTATTTGATCAAGGCTTTCGCCGCGGCAGAATCGCCAATTATCGCTAAGCATATCTATGAAGGCACGGACCCTTTCACCAATCGCAACAACAGCGCGCCCATCGGGACGGGGCCGTTCCGCTTCAAGGAATGGGCGCGCGGCGACCATGTGATCTATGAGCGCAACGCGGATTACTGGGATAGTCCGCGGCCTTACCTCGACCAGCTCGTGATCAAGTTCATTCCGGATGCCGCGGCCCGCTCCGCCGCGCTGGAATCGGGTGACGTAGACCTTGGTTACCGCACGCCTGTCGCCTACAGCGACCTGGAGCGGCTGCGCACGGCCGGCAAGCTCGCGTTCGAGACCAAAGGCTACGATTACAGCAACAACGTGTTGAGCCTGAACTTCAACATGGACAACGTGTATTTCGCCAAATTGCCGGTGCGGCAGGCGGTCAGCCATGCGTTGAACACGGCGGCGATCTGCAAGACGATCTACTATGGCACGTTCGATCCCTGTGCCGCGCCCATCGCGCCCTTCATGGCGGACTACCACGACCCGGCGCCGCCGCCCTACCCATTCGACATCGCCCGGGCCGAGAAGCTGCTGGATGAAGCCGGCTATCCCCGTGGAGCCGACCGCAACCGGTTCCGCATCACGTTTGAGGCCAGCCCAGCGGTGGAGGAAAACCGCCGGCTCGGCGATTTCGTCCGTGCC
>CAXSFF010000922.1:0-2334 GCA_964236035.1 uncultured Acetobacteraceae bacterium | reverse complement strand
CAAGGCCAGGTCACGCCCTGCCGGGACCGGGTGGTGCCCCACCGTCAGTCCCCCCCCCCGCGCCGCCCCGTCCCAGTGCCCGTCGCCCTACCCCTGCAACGACCTGTCCGGCATCCGCATCACCGCCTACACAGGGTTTGGGGAGCAAGGGAACGGAAAACCGAGAAGGCCGTGTCGCATAACTCGTCGCGGATCTCGCCCTTTTGCGACATACATTTGCAATAGAAAAGCGCCCACCCCGCTTGAGCCTGGTCGCGGTCGCGGAACTTAGAAGTTCCGCGACACGCAGCCCGCAAACTCAGATGCCCGCCCTTACATAGGCTTTCCGTTCCGTTGCTCCCCAGACCCCCCAGTCCTACGCTGCCCGTTGCAACAAGCTTGCTTGCCGAGTAGAAAAGCCACATTATTCGAGTAATTCGCATTACTTGGAGTCCAAGCTATGCGTGTGACAACGGCCGAGTTCATCAAGAACTACAGCTCCTTGGCCGATAGGGCGCTGGTGGAGCCGGTCACCATCACCAAGAACGGCCGGGACCGTCTGGTGGTGGTATCGGCCGAGGAATATGGCCGGCTGGCTCGGCGCGATCGGCGCGCCTTGCGGGCAGAGGATCTGACTGAGGAGCAGGCTGCGCTGATTGCCCAGGCCGAGGTTCCGCCCGAGCATGCCCACCTTGATGCCGAGGTAGCTGACTGGCGGCCGTGAGCTGGCCGGCGCCGCAACCCGGCCTGGTGGTGCAGTTCTCATATCTTTGGAAGCGGGAAGCCGACGCTGGCCGCGAGGAAGGCGTCAAGGACTGGCTCTGTGCCATCGTGATCGCCGTTGAGGACGAAGAGGGTCGCCCGCGCGTCCTGGTGCTGCCGATCACGCATGCGGCACCCCAGCCACCGGATGAAGGCATCGAGCTGCCGCAACCCACGAAGTTGCGCCTTGGACTGGACGGCGAGCGCTCCTGGGTGATCGTAAGCGAGGCGAACGGCTTCACATGGCCCGGCCCTGACCTTCGCTTCCTGCCGGGCCAGGGACCGGAGAGTGCGGCCTATGGTTTCTTGCCGCCCTTGGTGTTCCGCGCCGTCCGGGACCGGTTCCTGGCGCGCTACCGAGGGTGAAGGCTCGACCTGGTTGCTCGCAGCGGGTGAAGGAGATCGAGATATGACGGCGATGGATGCACAAGCCGTCCAGATGTTCGCGTGCGTGTGGGATGCGTTGATGGACGCCCCAAGCAAGGCCGCCGCCATGCGGATGCGTTCTGACCTGCTGAGCGCGATCTGCGACATGGTGGCGGGTTGGAACGTGTCCCGGGCGGTGGTGGCGCAACGCCTGGACCTGACAGGGCCGCGGCTGGACGAGCTGCTGCGCGGGAGCGTGGGCTGGTTCAGCATCGACGAGCTGATCGGGCTTGCCACCCGCGCGGGCCTGGACGTGCGTGTCCAGGCACGGCCTGCCGGGGCGGGGCGCACGGCAACGTGGCCGAGGCCAAGCCGAGTCTGGTGGACGGGTTGAGCGCCGAGGAACGGGCATTGCTGGCAGAGGCGTTCAGCGCCCTGCGGCGGGAGCGTGGCAAGTCTTGGCTTGAGGCCTGCCGACGTGCGGATGAGCGCGGTAAGCGGCGGCCTGGGCTGCGCACGGCTGGCATCGAGGAGACCAAGCGGCTGGCGCGGCGATTCGGCACGAAGGCGCTGCACTGGACGGAGCGCCCATAGCTGCCGGCAGCGGCTGTCCATGCCAAGGCGCCGATGTTCATGCCGGCCTGAGCGCAAGCCGGTCTTCGGCATGATCAAGCCCGCTGTCCTGGTTCCGGCACACCCAGTTCAGCACAGGCCCAGACGGGTCGGGGTTGGCTGCAAACTGCCTGACGGCCGAGCGGTACTGCGCATCGGTGGTGATCGACGCCTGGATGCGCGCCATGCTGGCCCGCAGGCCGGCGAGAGTGTCACGGCCGAGATCGGAGCGGACGGCGGTGGTGCTGTGGTCGGAGTCCAGGGCGAAAATGAAGTAGCCGACAGTCTGGACCATGGCAGTGAGCACGCAGTGCGCGGCCGGGTCGCTGGGGTTGACCAGAGCATTGTAGGTTGGCCCTGACCCAACAGTGATGCTGGTGGCGAAGTCAGCAGCAGGCTCGCTCCCGCCGTTGTGAGAGTGCGTGCTTCGGTGCAGGGGTGATGATGCGGATCCATTCTTTTGAGGGTTCTCGCCATGTTGCGCCCGCAAGATCCGCCCACTATACCTGAAGAGACCCGCCGGATTGCCCGTGCTGCTTTCCCTAAGGGCACGCTTCGCCTGCGCATCGCCGACGCGCTTGGCCCCGTGTATCAGGACGGCCAGTTCGCCGCGTT
>CAXSFF010000921.1:0-2339 GCA_964236035.1 uncultured Acetobacteraceae bacterium | reverse complement strand
CACGGGCTGGACTTCGCGGCGACGGCAGTTCCGGAGCCTGCGACGCTGATGCTGCTGCTGGGAACGGGGATGGCGGCGTTGCTGGGCGCCAAGCGTTGCCAGGGCTGACTGCTGACCAGGGCCGAAGGCTGGCCAGACCCTGCTCGCAGTTGCAAGCGGGGCGCCGATCAGCGTCAATGGCCGCTGCTAGCGCATCCGGAACGGGGCGGAACAGCCCGGCCCCGGATGCAGCCCGGCTCAGACGGCTTTCAACCGCTTGTTCGAAGCAGCCATGTCACGGTCCCTTCGGGGAACCCGGCGCAAGCCCGGCGTCGGCGCATGCCGTCGATTGGCCGCCGCCAGTCCATGCCTCGAACAGCAGCCCCAGCTTCTCCAGCCCAGTCGCATCCAGCCGTCCCTGGATGGCGCGGAACGGCCCCTCGATCACGACTGGCACCAGGACCGGCGACCCCGAGACCTGCGCCAGCGGGTGCAGTTGGAACGCGACCGTCTCGCGGCCGAGATCGACCTGGCCGGCCCCTTCCAGCGACAGGTAGGTCGTCTCGAGCGCAATGGTCCGGAAGCGCCCGACGCCCTCGCTGAACGATCCGATCAAGCCCAGGCAGCGGAGCGCCGTCTCGCCCTGCGGCGGCACCTTGATCCCGAGCGCATCCAGGGAAGCCGAGGCCAGCCTGATGAACAGGGCGTTGCTGAGCTGCCCGCCGGTTGCCGTCACCGAGAACGGCCCGCCCAGCGAAGCCGCCAGCCCACGCACGGTCCGGCCCATGCCGCGCAGTTGCGCGTCGATCCGCGCGGTCCCGCCGACCTGGGCAGGCAGGCCGGCGTAGCGCGCGACGAGGGCGAGCGGGACGGCAGGCCCGTGCACCGAGAGGCTGACCGGCACGGCGCTGGCCGAAGCATCGGCCGTCATCGACAGCGCCAGCGGCCCGCCCGGCAGCGCGGCCTTCGCGGTGCCGACCTGCATGCGTCCGCCCTTGACCCGCACCGCCAGCTCCACGGCCTGCCAGACCTGGTCCTGGAACGTCATGGCGTCGATGGCGGCCACGACATCGATCGTGGGGCCGCGCAGGACGTGCCAGGGCAAGGGGGTGTCGGGGATCATCGGCCCGGCCGCATCGGGCCGTGCCGCCTGCTGCGCCGGCTCCACCCCGAACGCCTTCAGCATCGCATCCATGTCGAGCCTGCCGGAATGCAGCTTCGCATCCAGCGCCATCGCCGTCCCAAGCCCCAGCGTGCCGTCGCCGGCGATGTCGCCCTCCCTCGCGCGCAGCCTTGCACCGGTGAACCTCACCGATCCGGCGTTGGCCGGCACCGCGACCTGACCGTCGAGCGCCACGTCCGTCAGCGCCGGAAGCGCCGGGGTCAGCACCGGGCGCAGCGCCGCCAGCGCCGGCGTGCTCAGCGCCGCCGCCACGTCCAGCCCCTCGAAGCGGAGCGCGTCGAGCGCCAGCTTGCCCTTCAGGGCGAGGCTGCCGCTTGCGGCCTTGCCGCCGGCTGGCGCAGCCTGGACTTTGAGGTCGATGGGCAGGCTGACGCGCTCGTCAGGGTGCAGGGGCGCCCCCACCGTCCCGGACAGGCTGAACGGCTGGTCCGCAAGGTGGCCGGCGCCCGCCACGGTTGCGAGACCTCCAGCCGCAGGCAGCGCCACGCTCGAAGCGCCCAGCTTCAGGCCCCGGACCCGGTCCCCAAGGTCGGCGCCGGCGAATTGCAGCCGCGCCGGGCCGATCACGGGCAGGTCGCCGGGCCGCTTGCCGTTCGCCACGTGCGCCGACAGGGCCGCCTGGCGCAGCGCGGGCAGCCGCATCTCCGGCAGCAGGGCGTTCAGCTTCGCCAGGTTGCCTGCGGCAGCCTCGACTTGCAGGTCGTAGCGGCCCGCCAGGTCCATCGTGCCCGTCGCCGAGGCGGCGGCATCATAGGCGGCGAAATCCAGCCGCGTGCTCCATGGACCCGCGATGCCCGCGCTGGGCGTCGCCTTGGCCGTGAGGCTGAACGGCTGGTTGTCCGAATAGACCAGCACCGCTTCCGCCTCCAGCGGGCCGTCGTCCGCGCCGTGGCGCAGGTCCAGCGACCGCATCCCCAGGACCTTCGTCCGTGCCGGCAGGCGCCAGGTCACCATCCCGTTCTGCACATGGGTGCTGCGGATGCGAAGCTGGAACGGCGTGCCCGGCGTGCCCTCAGGCGCGCTGGAAGCGCCCGCGGGAGGATCGAACACCCAGTTGGACTTGCCAGCCACCTGCTCGAACAGGATGTCCGGCCCCACCAGCGTCAGGGTCGCGACCTCGATCCGGTGCCGCAGCAGGGCCGGGAGCGACAGGGACGCCTCGATCCGCTCGGCCCTC
>CAXSFF010000920.1:0-2341 GCA_964236035.1 uncultured Acetobacteraceae bacterium | reverse complement strand
TGGCTGGAACGCCGTCACCGCCTCCAACGCCGGCGACGCGCTGAACTTCAGCCACTCGCAGCCGGTGGGGCGCGAGGAGCGCTACGCCCGCGCCGGTGAGTTCATCGAGGTGGTGCGCGGGCTGTGGGACAGTTGGGCGGACGACGCCTTCATCCAGGACAAGGCCACCGGCCAGTTCCTCGACCCGGCGCGGGTACGGCGGCTGGACCACGCAGGCAGGCACTTCAAGGTCGCGGGTCCGCTGAACGTGCCGCGCACGCCGCAGGGCCAGCCGGTGGTATTCACCGCCGGCCAGTCCGACGCCGGCAAGGAGCTGGCGGCCCGGCACGCCGACGCCATGTTCGGCGCCGGCGACTCGAAGGAGACCTGCCAGGCGGAGTACGCCGACATCAAGGGCCGCATGTCCAGTTACGGGCGCAACCCAGACACGCTGCGCTTTATCCCAGGCGTGACGGTATTTGCCGGGCACAGCGCCACGGAGGCGGACGAGCTCTACGAGGAGCTGAACGCGCTGATCCCCCCGGCGCTGGGCGTGGACTACCTGTCCAAGATCGTCACGCAGGACCTCGGCGCCCTGCCGCTGGACAGCAGGGTGCCGGAGCTCGCGGACCAGGTGGTGGGCAGCAGCACGGTGCGTAGCCTGGTCGTCAAGCATATCCGGGAGCGGGACATGACGGTGCGGGACGCCGCGCGCATGGTGGTACGCGACTTCGGCACGCCCGTCGTCAAGGGCAGCGCCACGGACGTCGCCGACGTGCTGGAGGACTGGTACCGCAGCCAGGCCTGCGATGGCTTCGTGCTCACCTTCCCCGTGGTTCCGCTGGGCCTGCAGAACTTCGTGGCGCTGGTGGTCCCGAAGCTGCAACGCCGCGGCCTGTTCCGCACGGAGTACGAGGGCGCCACGCTGCGCGACCACCTCCGCCTGCCCAAGCCGGCCAACCCCCATTTCGGGTCGCGGCGCCCCTGATGGCCACCGTGCCGCAGCCGGACTGCCTGGTTGTCGGGTCCGGCATCGCCGGGGTCTGCGCCGCCCTGTTCATCCAGCGGGCCGGCGCCCGCGTGGCGATCGTCGATCCCGGCGAGCCCGGCACCGGCGCCTCCTTCGGCAATGCCGGCATCGTGGTCAACACCAGGACGCGGCCGGTGTTCGCTGGGCTCACCGCCCGGTCGCTGCTCGCCATGCTGCGCGACCCGGCCTCGCCGCTCAATGTCCGCTGGTCGCAGTTCCTGGGCCTGTCGCCCTGGTTCATGCGCATGCTGTCCAACGCCAACCCGGCGGATGTGCTGCGCATCACCGCCGCCCTGTCCGCCCTGTGCCGCAGCGGGGAGCAGGCCTACGCCGGGCTGTGGCAGGAGGCCGGGATGGGGGATCTGGTGCGTGCCCGCGGCTCGCTGGCGCTGAGCCTCACCGAGGCGGAGCGGGACTGCGACTGGGACGGCCCGCTCGCCGCCTACCGCGCCGCCGGTGTGCCGATGGAGCGGGTGGGTGTGGCCGGGATCAGGGAGCTGGCGCCGGTCGGGCCGCGCTACGCGGCAGGGGTCTATTCGCCGGATTTCCAGCACACGGTTAGCCCAGTGGGCTTCGTGGCCCGGCTGTTCGAGTCCTTCCTGGCCGGGGGCGGGACGCATGTCCGCGCCCAGGTGGAGGGCGTGGCGGTGCGGGACGGCAAGGTTGCCGGGCTGCAGACGCGCGAAGGCGTGGTGCCGGGCGGCAGCGCCGTGCTCGCGGCCGGCACCGGCACGGCGCGGCTGGCGGCTGCAATGGGCGAGAAGGTGCCGCACCAGGCGGTCGGCGGCTACCACGTGATGCTCGGCACGCCGAGGGTCGCGCTGGAAACGCCCCTGCTGCCGCTGGATTTCCGCTTCGCCATCACGCCCATGCGCGACGGCATCCGCCTGGCTGGCACCTACGAGTTCGGCGGCGCCGCCACCGCGCCCACGCAGGCCAAGATCGACGACATGCTGCGCCACATCGCCGCTGTGCTGCCGGGGATCGACGCCACGCCAGGCTCCACCTGGCGCGGTTTCCGCTCCTACCTGCCGGATGCCTTGCCGGTGATCAGCGCGTCGCGCCGCGCGGCCGGGCTGCACTACATGTTCGGCTTCTCCTCCTCCGGCATGATCAATGGGGCCGCCGCCGGGCGCGCGTTGGCGCAGATGTGGCACGGCGGCACGCCGGACATCGACATGGCCCCTTATGCCATCGACCGCTTCCACCGGCAGGACGCCCCCACCTCTGTCAAAGCCGAGGCATCGTGACCATCCAGCACTTCCTGAAATCGCCGGAGCGGTTCAAGGCGACCCCCGTGGTCTCCGCCGACGCCGCCATCATCAACGGCAC
>CAXSFF010000919.1:0-2341 GCA_964236035.1 uncultured Acetobacteraceae bacterium | reverse complement strand
ACCATGTCGACGCATCTCTCGATCCTGGCGCGCGCCGGCCTGGTGCAGTCCGAGCGCCACAGCCGCACGATCGTCTACCGCGCCGACCTGGCGCAACTGCGCGGGATGATGCTGTTCCTGGTCAACGATTGCTGCGGCGGCCGCCCCGAACTGTGCGCCCCGCTGGTCGCCGGCCTGATGCCCTGCTGCCCATCCGAGCCGGTGCGGCAATGAGCCCGGCCACCGACGTCGTCATCTACCACAACCCGGAGTGCGGCACGTCGCGCAACACCTTGGCGATGATCCGCAACGCCGGGATCGAGCCGCACGTGGTCGAATACCTGAAGACGCCGCCCGCCCGCGCCCTGCTCGTGCAGCTCATCGAGCGGGCGGGCCTGACGCCCCGGACGTTGTTGCGCGAGAAGGGCACGCCCTACGCCCAGCTCGGCCTGAGCGACCCGGCGCTGACCGACGCCCAGCTCGTCGATGCCATGATCGCGCACCCCATCCTGATCAACCGCCCCCTGGTCGTCACAACTGTGGGCGTGCGGCTCTGCCGCCCGTCGGAAGCGGTGCTGGACATCCTGCCGGCCCCGCAGCGCGGCGCCTTCGCCAAAGAGGATGGCGAGGCCGTGGTGGACGCCACCGGCCACCGCGTCGGCTGATCCACAGCCATGCTGGCGCTCGCGATCTTCCTGGCGACCCTCGTCCTTGTCATCTGGCAGCCCCGCGGCCTCGGCATCGGCTGGAGCGCCATGGCCGGCGCGGTGCTCGCCCTGCTGACGGGCGTCGTCGGCTGGGGTGACGTCCCCGTGGTCTGGCACATCGTGTGGGACGCGACGTTCACCTTCGTGGCGCTGATCGTCATCTCGTTGCTGCTGGACGAGGCAGGCTTCTTCCAGTGGGCGGCGCTGCATGTCGCCAAGTGGGGCGGCGGCCGCGGCGGCTGGCTGTTCCCCCTGGTCGTGCTGCTCGGCGCCGTCATCGCCGCCTTCTTCGCCAATGACGGCGCTGCGCTGCTGCTGACGCCGATCGTGGTCGCGATACTGCTGCGGCTGGGTTTCCCGCCCGCCGCGACGCTGGCCTTCGTGGTGGCGACCGGGTTCGTCGCCGACACCACGAGCCTGCCGTTGATCATCTCCAACCTGGTCAACATCGTCAGCGCCAACTTCTTCGGCGTGGCCTTCGACCGGTATGCGGCGGTGATGGCGCCGGTCGACCTGGTTGCCCTGGCCGCCACCCTCGCGGTGCTGTGGGCATTCTACCGGCGCCAAGTGCCGGCGCGGTATTCCATGGCGCAGCTCGGAGCCCCCGCCAGCGCCATTCGCGACCATGCGGTGTTCCGGGCCGCTTTCCCTCTGCTCGGCCTGCTGCTGGTGGCCTATTTCGTCCTGGCGCCCTTGGGCGTCCCCGTGGCAGCCGTCACCGGGACGGCTGCGCTCGTTCTGCTGCTGCTGGCGGGACGCTGGTATCCGGGCGGGCACGGGGCCGTGGTGCCGGTGACCAAGGTGCTGCGTGGGGCGCCCTGGCAGATCGTGGTGTTCTCCCTCGGCATGTATCTCGTGGTGTATGGCCTTCGGAACGCCGGACTGACCGGTCATCTCGCCGCCGGGTTGGTCTGGCTGGCGCATCAGGGTCCTTGGGCCGCGACGATCGGCACCGGCTTCGGCGCGGCGATCCTGTCGTCGGTGATGAACAACATGCCGGGCGTCCTGGTCGGCGCGCTGTCGATCGACCAGGCGCACGGCATTCCGCCCCTGACGCGCGAGCTGATGGTCTACGCCAACGTCATCGGCTGCGACCTCGGGCCGAAGTTCACCCCGATCGGCAGCCTCGCGACTCTGCTCTGGCTGCACGTGCTGGGCACCAAGGGCATCACGATCACCTGGGGCCAGTACATGCGGGTCGGCCTCGCCATCACGCCGCCCGTGCTGCTGGTCGTGCTGGCCGCCTTGGCGATCTGGCTGCCGCTGCTGGGGCCGCCGTGAGCACGGACCCGATGCCGGCGCTGCGCGCCGATCTGCTGGCATCGCCGGACCTTGCGCGCCTGGAGCCAGCCGCCCGGATGCAGCATCCGCCGCGCATCCTGCTGCTCTACGGCTCGCTGCGCGAACGCTCCTTCAGCCGGCTGCTGGCCTAGGAGGCCGAGCGGCTGCTGCGCGCCATGGGCGCCGAAACCCGCATCTTCGACCCGCGTGCGCTGCCGATGGCGAATGACGCGCCCAAGGACCATCCCAAGGTGCAGGAGCTGCGGACGTTGTCCCTGTGGTCCGAGGGCCAGGTCTGGTGCTCCCCCGAGGTCCACGGCGCCATCACAGGCGTGTTCAAGAACCAGATCGACTGGCTGCCGCTGGAGGAGGGC
>CAXSFF010000918.1:0-2344 GCA_964236035.1 uncultured Acetobacteraceae bacterium | reverse complement strand
GTAAGAGGGGCAAAAGTGTGGGCACGCACATGCAGCATAAATCAACGTCAAATGACGTAATGACGGAATCCCGCCATCGTTGCAAGGATGGGAAGCGCAACAAGGTCTGATTTTGCATAACCTGCCCACACTTTTGCCCCTCTTACTCAGTAGCTTTGCGCAAATTGTAGGCTAGACAGTAACGTTCCGGCTAAACCCTAATCTTTACAAAAACTACACTACCCGATTTAACATAAGAATGTTATGCAGCTTGACCTTGTAGCTGCCATATAGAAGATAGCAACCCTCTGCAAAATAGAGATGACACTCCCCCGGATGTTAGGGTCTTGGGAGAAGCGTCATGACGGTGCTGTCGATGAGCAAGCAAAAGTTCAACGCGGCTGTTGCCGCATCTCAAGTGCATTAACGGACACTGGGTGTGGCATCAAACACGCCTCACGTTGGTGAACAGTGGGATGCCACCCTTCAGAATACCCGCCAGGTTCTTGCGGTAGGCGGCGGCAAAGAAGAAGGCGCCGAGCGGAATATACGGCACGTCACGAAACGCCTGCAGCTGGATCTCCCGGCACAGCCGCTTCTGCTCTTCCGCATCGGTTGCGTCGATCCACTCGCTGCGCAGTTCCTCCACTCGAGGCATGCTGGGCCAGCCAAACAGCGACTGCCGTCCGAGACCGCGCAGGAAGCTGTGCGCTGCCGGGCTCATCACCGAGAACCCCGGCGCATAGTTCGCGTTCAGGCTCCAGCCGCCCTTGTTCAGCGGCTCATGCGAAAGCAGCCGTTGCGCGGTCGTTGCCCAATCAAGCGCCTGGTAATCCATGTTCATGCCAAGCTTGTGGAAGATGTCAGCCGCGACCTCACTCATGGCGTTGATGGCCGGCAAGTCGGTTGGCACGAGAAACGCGAATTTCTCGCCGTTGTAGCCCGCCGCCTCCAGATCGCGTTTGACCTGAACAAGATTGCGCGGGCTGTTCAACACGTCGATCCCCGCGTCATTCGCGAATGCCGAGGCCGGGCTGAAGAAGCCGACGCCATCCTTCCACATCGAGCGGTCCTCGCCGGCCACTGCCTGCATCATATCGGTCTGGCTGAAAGCCCCCAGCAAGGCTCGGCGAATGCCCACATTATCAAAAGGCGGATAAAGATGGTTGAACCGCAGCACAGCCTGGTAGCCCAGCGTGTCGATGATATCGACTGTCACATCCGGGTTCTTGCGCAACAGCGGCAGCAGGTCCGTTGTCGGTTGCTCCCACCAGTCCACCTCGCCCGATTGCAGGGCAGCGGCAGCGGTCGCCGCGTCTGGGATGGTATGCCACTCGACGCGCTCGAAATTGGCGATCTTTGGGCCGGCTGTGCCAACCGCGGGCCCATCCATGCGTGGCGTATAGGCGGCGTTGCGGGCAAAGACGGCGAGCGAGCCTGGCACGCGCTCGCTGCTGACGAACTTGTAGGGGCCGCTGCCAATGATCTCCGTTACCTGCTGGCCAGGCGGAAAAGTGGCGAGGCGCTCGGGCATGATGGCGGATGCGTAGGGCGTGGGCTTGGCGAGCAGATCGGCAAGCAGGCGAAACGGGCGCCTGAGGCGGAACTGCAATACGTCGTCAGAGGTGGCGGACAATTCGTCCACTTGGCTAAACACCGATATTGCATAGACATCGCGCTTGGCCCAGCGTTTCAGTGAGGCGACAGCGTCGCGTGCCAGCACCTTTTCCCCATCATGAAAGCGCAGGTCAGGACGCAACGTGATCTTCCAGGTCTTGCCGTCATCCTCGATGACGTGACCGGCCGCCATTTGAGGTCGCGGGCGCGCGGCATCGTCAATACCATAAAGCGTGTCATAAACCAGGTAGGCGTAGTTACGTGTGACCAGCGCGGAAGCGAAGTGCGGATCGAGCAGCGCGATGTCCGCCTGCGGGACGAATTTCAGCAACTTCGGACCGTTCGCCGCCCGCACGGTCGGGGCAGCGAGAGGCAGGGAGGCCGAAGCGGCAAGAAAATCACGGCGTTTCATTCCGCGGCGCTCCTTCTAGAATGTAAGCAGTGTAGTAGTGACGCATTGTTGTACTTGGCTGTGCAGTGATGCAAACTGGGCATGCACGCGTGCCAAGTGTGCCAAATGCGATAAGCCGATTTATGAGATCCAACGTAGCCCTGTGGTGGGCGAGCACCCGCACCAAAGCTGTCCTTCTGCAAAGCAATCCTATTACGAACCGGCAGCAGGCTATTTGATAAGTTGATCTAGCCGACGGACTGTAGTTCCCATCAGCGCCGGATCGCCCGAATTAAATGCCTAGAGGAACCCTCTTAGTGGCGTGTCATGCGCCGTATTCGAAATGAGCTTTTGAGC
>CAXSFF010000917.1:0-2347 GCA_964236035.1 uncultured Acetobacteraceae bacterium | reverse complement strand
CGGCCACGAGCGCCATGCCCCAACTGGACTGCCGCCGTGGCCCGCGGCGGAGCCGGCCAGTGCGGGCGCGCAATGCATGCAACACCGCCGGATCGGTTGTCACCAGACGCGCCGGGTCGCGGCCGACGCGGAAGCTCGCTGTCCCGTCGTGGGTGGCCTGAGCCACCAGGCGCCCGAGCGGCCAGTCCATCGCGACGGCGCCGTCGGCGGAGCGGATACGCACGATGCCGTCCTCGACCGCCAGGGTGACGGCGTGCCCTTGCGCCTGGCGTCCGTCGAAGAACCGCGAGGCGGGCGCGGCTACATCCATCCCGACGAGTCGAGCTGCTGGAACATGCCCTCGCCGTATCGGGGCGCGATCAGGGCGCTCTGTTGCAGGGCCGCCGGATCAAGCGTGCCGCCGACCCACAGCGTGCGCGACAGGAAGCGCGCGTTGCGGTGCAGGACGACCGGGTAGCCGAGGCCGAGGGTGAACAGCATGATGAACAGGTTGCCGACGACGAGGCCGAGCAGTCCGGCGCCTGTCATGGAACTGGTGCAGCGCATGGCTCCAAGCGCGGTGTTGCCGACGACATGGCGTTCGAACAGCGCCGTGTACCAGCAGCTCACCAGCGCGGACAGGATGCCGAACGCGAACACCGCCAGCACGCCGACATAGACGAGCAATCCAAGCGCCTGCTTGACCTGGGCGCTGTCGGGATTGCTGGCCATCCCATTCGGCAGCAAGGTCCGCACGGCGGCCAGCACGGCCGACCCGATCACCGCCAGCAGCACGACGTTCCCCACGAAGGTCAGCAGATACGGCAGGTAAACCCGGCGCGCACTGCCGCGGAAACTGAATGGCACGTTGCCGAAGCTGCTGGCGTTGATCCGGCGCTCGGCCAGCCGGACCTGCCGCCATGGCGCCATCTGGAACAGGGTCACCCCGGCAAGCAGCGCGTAGAGAACGGAGCGGAGGCCATACCTGACCATCGAGCCGGTCATGCCGCCGCGGATGCCGCACCACAGCGTGCGCGTCAGCCGGTAGCGTTGGGCGGAAAACACCGCGCCGGCTGCGAGCACGAAGATGCCGACGTAGAACAACAGGATCGGCAGCGCCGCCAGCGGCCCCCACACCAGCGCCAGCACGTAGGCAAGCAGCATGGTCACGACGGCGCCGCCCACCAGCACCAGGCCGGCCAGCAGGTAGCCGACGAACAGCTCGCCGCCGGTGCCCGTGTACTCGAATCGTTCGCCCTGGAAGCTCATCCGCGCCCAGAAGTAACGGCGGTAGCGGGTGATGGCCCAAAACCGGAAGATGCCGAAGGTGAGGATGGTGAACAGGAGGTTCAGCAGGAAAATGGAGTATAGCTCGCCGATGCGGCCGTCATACACCAGGGCTTGGCTACGGGCGGAGGCAAGCGTCTGGTCCATCGTGGCTCTCAAAATATTAACCCGTGGACCATAATCCTTGCATCAAGGATCAGCCAGGACGTGCAAGGGCGGGATGTCATGGCGCAACCTGCTACAAACTCCTTACCAAACCGGAAACGCGCATGCGGAAAAATCCTGTCGCCCTCGTCTGGCTGGTCGGCCTTGCCGCCGCCATCGCCGTCTACCTGCTGGGGTCGGACTGGCTGCTGGCGCTGTTCACCAATCTCGGCGAGCAGGCGGCGCGGCTGCTGGACGGCCTGGTGCGGCTGCTCGCCTCGCTGACCTCCGGGCTGCTGCGAGCGCTGGCGATCGGGCTGTTCGTGACCTTCGTCGGCCTGTCGCTGCTGGCGATCCGCGCCGGGCGGCGGGGGCGGCTGGCCCTGGTGCTGGTGTCCGCCGGGTTCCTGTGGCTGATCGGCTTCGGCGGGCCGGACGGCTCGCGCCAGGACTGGGTGGAGGCGCTGCTGCTGGCCGCCGCCGGCGCGCTGGTGATGACGCAACGGCTGCTGCGGCCGCAAGCCCTCGTGCGGCCCGACTGAGCCATGCTCCGCGGCATCGTCACGGTCGGCGGCTGGACCATGGCGTCGCGGCTGCTCGGCTTCCTGCGCGACATCCTGATCGCGGCGCTGGCCGGCACAGGCCCCGTGGCGGACGCCTTCTTCGTCGCCAACAAGCTGCCCAACATGTTCCGCCGGCTGTTCGGCGAGGGCGCCTTCAACGCCGCCTTCGTGCCCGAGTTCACGGGGCTGCTGACGACCGAAGGCCCGGCGGCGGCGCGCTCGTTCGCCCAGGAGGCAATCAGCGTGCTGGCGTTCTGGCTGTTCGGCCTGACCGTGTTCGGCGAGATCTTCATGCCGCAGCTGATGCGCGTGCTGGCGCCCGGGTTCACCGACGACCCGGCCAAGTTCGCCCTCGCCATCGACCTGGCGCGGAT
>CAXSFF010000916.1:0-2353 GCA_964236035.1 uncultured Acetobacteraceae bacterium | reverse complement strand
TCCAGCTTTGTCCGCTTATGCGTACAGAAAGGGCGTTTCGTTAGTTCTGGCCTGCAAGGCGGTAATGCCGTCGATGCGGCGGTCGCGGCGCTGTTCGCCCTCACCGTCGTGGAGCCGATGATGGTCGGCCTGCTCGGCGGCGGGGTGGCGCACATCCGCACCTCCGACGGCCATCACACCATCCTGGACGGGCTGAGCACCGCGCCGGCCGCCGCCAGCGCCACGCTGTTCGACCCGGCTGCCGTCGCGGCGCGCGCCAATGCCGTGGGGCCGCTCGCCGTCGCCGTGCCGGGCGCGCTGGCCGGATGGTGCGCGGCGCTGCGGCGCTTCGGCAGCATGGCGCTGGCCGACGTGATGGCGCCGGCGATCCGCCTCGCCGAGCAGGGCTTCGCCGTCACGCCGTACTGCGCCGACTGCATTGCCGACACGGCTGCCGACCTTGCCGCCGACCCCGTGCTGGCGGCGACCTTCCTTCCCGACGGCGCGCCGCTCGTCGCCGGGTGCAGGTTGCGACGGCCGGAGTACGCACAGACCTTGCGCCTGGTCGCCCGCGACGGCGCCGCCGCCTTGCACGGCGGGGCGCTGGGCGCGGCCGTGGTGGACCACCTGCAACGTGCCGGCGGGCTGCTGAGCGCCGCCGACCTCGCCGGCTACCGCGTGGTGGAACGCGAGCCGGTGCGCGGGCACTACCGCGGCCATGAGGTGCTGGGGCCGCCGCCGCCCAGCTCCGCCGGGGTGCATATCGTGCAGATGCTCAACCTTCTGGCCGCTCACGACCCGGCGGCGCTCGGCTTCGGCTCTGTCGACGCGGTGCACCTGCTGGCCGAGGTGCTGAAGATCGCCTTCGCCGACCGCGCCGTCGCCACCGCCGACCCCGCCTTCGTCGACGTGCCCGTCGCGCGCCTGATCGACCCGGCGTATGCCGCCGAACGCCGCATCGACATGGCCCGCGCCCAGGCCTGGCCGCCGATGGTCGGCGCGCATGAAGGGTCCGACACCACCCACGTCACCGTGGCCGACGCAGAGGGCAACGTCGTCGCCAGCACGCAGACCATCAACGGGCTGTTCGGCGCCTGCGTCGGCATCCCAGGGACGGGGCTGATCGCCAACAACTACATGGCCAATTTCGACCCCGAGCCTGGCCGCGCGCTGTCGATCGCGCCGGGCAAGCGGGTGTTCACCTCGATGGCGCCGATGATGGTGCTGCGTGGCGGCCACCTGATGTATGCGCTGGGGCTGCCCGGCGGGTTGCGCATCTTCGGCGCCGCGATGCAGGCGCTGGTCAACCTGATCGACCACGGCATGACCGTGCAGCAGGCGGTGGAGGCGCCGCGCATCTGGACCCAGGGCGGTGTGCTGGAGCTGGAGCCCGGCATCGCCGACGATGTGGCGGACGCGTTGGCGCGCCGCGGCCATGACGTGCTGCGGGTGCGCCGGGTGGCGGGCGGCATGAACGCGATCGGCTGGGCGGCGGACGGCATCATGACGGGGGCCGCGTGCTGGCGCGCCGACGGCACGCCGGTCGGCATCGCCGGGGGACTGGCGCGGGCCGGGGTGAGGTTCTCGCTGTGAGCGAACCGACTTTCCCCCTCCCCTTGCGGGAGGGGCTAGGGGAGGGTGCACGCGGCACTGTGTCGTGCGTGGCCGCCCCTCCTCCCGCAGGGGGAGGAGGAGCAGTGCAGCAAGGATGACGCATGACTGAATCGATCGTCGTGCTGGATGGGATCGCGCCCGCCACGGCGGAGCGGATGCGCGCCCTGTTGCCGCCCGGGTTCACGCTCGACCACGCCCTGACCCGCGGCGAGGCGGAGCTGCTGCGGGTGATCGCCGGCGCCGACTACGCCATCGCCGGCCAGGTCGCCGTGCCCGGGTCGCTGATGCGGGCGGCGCCGCGGCTGAAGCTGGTGCAGAAAGGGGGCGTCGGCGTCGACAACATCGACCTGGAGGCGGCGCGCGCCCTGGGCATCAAGGTCGCCCGCACCACCGGCAGCAATTCGCTCGCCGTCGCCGAGTTCACCCTGGGCCTGATCCTCGCCACCCTGCGCCACATCGCCTACGCCCATGCGGAGCTGCGGGAGGGGCGATGGCGCGGCGGCCAGTTGCCGGGCGAGGCGTACCTGCTGTCCGGCAAGACGGTCGGCATCATAGGCCTGGGGGCGATCGGCCGCCGGGTCGCGCGCCTGGTGCAGGCGTTCGGCTGCCGCGTGCTGTACGCCACCCCGCGCCGGCTAGACCCGGCGGAGGAACAGGCGCTGGACGTCCGGCACGCCAGCCTGGCCGACCTGCTGGCGGCGGCGGACGTGGTGTGCCTGCACTGCCCGGCGACGCCGCAGACGCGCGGGCTGATCGACGG
>CAXSFF010000915.1:0-2354 GCA_964236035.1 uncultured Acetobacteraceae bacterium | reverse complement strand
GCGTCGCCGCCAGCGCCGCGCCGGACAGCCAGTCCGAGCGGGAGCCCCGGACCGAGGTCGGGTGGCGGACGCCGTCGAGCTCGACGACCGGCCCGCTGCCGCAGCGCAGCGCGACGGTCGCGGCCGGGTCACCGGCCAGCTCGCCGGCCGGGCTCAGCACGCTCACCTCGGAGATGCCGACCGGCTCGCCGTCGAACAGGAACGCTACCGGGTTCCAGTGCGTGGCCTTGCCGCCGGGTCCGGACGAAAGGCTAATCGAGGCATCCAGGTGCAGGTCCAGCCAAAGCAACAGGGCGTGGATCGAGCCGCTGGCAGTCGGCATCATTGCCACCTGCCAGGACCGTTCCGTGGCGATCGCGGTGCCGAAATCGACATCCAGGATATCGATGGGTTCGCTCAACGGCGTGATTGCCTCCATTTCGGGCACCACGGGGTAGAACTGCTTATCGAGCGCGTGGGCAGCGAACGCGCGCAGGTCGAAGCCGCATAGCTCGCGCAACGGGAACAGCGGCTTCAGCCGCGGGATCGCGACCAGTTGGCCACGAATGACGCCGCCGGCCGGGATGATGCGGGCGTCCGTCGTCAACAGGTGCTCTTTGGCGTGCCGAATCGCCGGTAACGCACCCTCGCCGACCAGCAGGGCGTCGAACGTCTCCGTCACCAACAGGGTGGCGCGTTCCGGCAGGTCGACGCCGACCACGAGTTCGGCGGACGCCTTGGCGATGACGGTGATCCGGTCGGCATAGCCGTTGTCGGCCACCACGATGCGGGCCAACTCGGCTAGGTCGGGCAACATCTCGCAGGCGTAGACGTGGCGCGCCCCGGCACGCGCCGCCATCATGGCCAGCAACCCGCTCCCCGTGCCGATGTCCAGCACGATGTCGTCCTGGCGCACCGCCGCCGTGATCGCTTCGGCGAAGGCGGCGTTGCGGGCGGCGTCGGCGAGCATCGGCAGATGCCAACTGTGCACCGACTGGCCGATCTGCCCCCTCACCGCCACCAGGTCGCCGGCCGCCCAATGCCCCGGCTCCAACGCCAGCGCCCGCTGGAAGCACGCCACCGCCGGCACCCGCCGCCCGGCCTGCACCAGCAATTGGCCCAGGCAGGCATGCAGGTCGGCGGCATCCGGCGCCATCGCCAAAGCCACCCGCAGGGCGGCCTCCGCCTCCGGCAGCCGCCCCGCCAGCATCAGGGCCTGCGAGAGATGGGCGTGGTCATCGACCGTCGCGGACGGCAGCCGCACCACTCGGCGGAACTGCTCGGCCGCCTCGACATAAGCGCGGCGCTCCAACAGCCGGTGCGCGCGGACGCGCGACGGCTCCTCGACCGGCCGCGCCATCAGCCGCCCGCGCTACCAGCCAGAGGTCAGGCCGTCTTGTCGCCGATGGCGCCGAGCGCCGCCTGCGCCGCCGCCAGCCGCGCGACCGGCACCCGGTACGGGCTGCACGACACGTAGTCGAGGCCGACCTCCTCGCAGAACGTGATGCTCGCCGGGTCGCCGCCATGCTCGCCGCAGATGCCGAGCTTGATGGCGTTCTTGGTGTGGCGGCCCTTCTCGGCCGCAATCTTCACCAGCGCGCCGACGCCCTCGATATCGATCGACACGAAGGGGTCCTTCGGCAGGATGCCCTGGTCAACGTATTGCGGCAGGAACTTGCCAGCATCGTCGCGCGACAGGCCGAACGCCGTCTGAGTCAGGTCGTTGGTGCCGAAGCTGAAGAAATCCGCCACCTCGGCGATCTTGTCAGCGGTCAGCGCGGCACGCGGCAACTCGATCATGGTGCCGACCGAGTACTCGATGGTCTTGCCTGTCTCCTTGAACACCTCGGCCGCGATGCGGTCGACCTGGGCGCGGGTGATCTCCAGCTCCTTCTTGGTCGCGACCAGCGGGATCATGATCTCCGGCACGGGGGCCTCGTCGCCGTCCTTGGTGGCGGCGATGGCGCCCTCGAAGATCGCCCGCGCCTGCATCTCGTAAATCTCGGGGTACGAGATGCCGAGGCGGCAGCCGCGGTGGCCCAGCATCGGGTTGGCCTCCGACAGGTCGTCGGCCCGGCGGCGGATCGTCTCCAGGTCTTCGCCCAGCGCCCTCGCCACATCCGCCAGCTCGCTCTCCTGGTGCGGCAGGAACTCGTGCAGCGGCGGGTCCAGCAGGCGGATGGTGACGGGCAGCCCGGCCATGATGTGGAACAGGTCGCGGAAGTCGTCGCGCTGGAACGGCAGCAGCTTGGCCAGCGCCACCCGGCGGCCGCGCTCGTCCTGCGCCATGATCATCTGCCGCACCACGCCGATGCGCGCCGGGTCGAAGAACATGTGCTCGGTGCGGCACAGGCCGATGCCCTCGGCGCCGAACT
>CAXSFF010000914.1:0-2355 GCA_964236035.1 uncultured Acetobacteraceae bacterium | reverse complement strand
AGCCCGCACCATGTCGCCGATCCGGGCCGCGTCCAGCGCCGCCCAGACAGCCGCCTCATCGGCGTCCGGCCGGGCGAGCAGAAGGTTGGCCAGGATCGTGTCGTCGAACAGATGCGTGGCCTGCCCCAGCCACCCAATGCGCGCCCGCACCAGAGCCGCCGGCAGCGTCGCGACATCAACCCCACCCAGCCGTATCTGCCCGGACCGAGGCGCGACGACCTTCAGCGCCAGCGCCGCCAGCGTGGATTTCCCCGCTCCCGACGGACCCAGCAACGCGACACGCCCGCCCGCCGGAATATCCAGCGTCAATCAGTCGAACACCGCCGGGCGATCGGGCAGCCAGCGAAACGCGACCGCCTCGAACCGCAGCGCGTTGCCCGCCGGCATCGAGGCGGGATCGGCGGGATCGGGCACCGGCACCGGCGCATCCGCTGCCTCCAGCACCCGCAGCGCCGCGGCCGAGGCATGGCCGGCCAGCGCCCCGGCCCGAGGCAAGCCCCCCACCGCCTCAAACGCCGCCAGCACCAGGAACACCGCCGCGATGGCCGCCGCCGGATCAGCCCCCGCGTCGATCAGCACCGCCAGCACCGCCACCTGCGCGCACAGCATCGAGGCAGCGCCCGCCAACGCCGTCCGGCTCGCCATCCCTTGCTGCGCCGACAGCAGCGCGGCCTCCTTCGCCTGGACTGCCGCCAGCATGCGGCCTTCCGCCGCGAACGCCCGCACCTCGCGCAGGCCGGTCAGGGCATCCAGCGCGGCGACGCGCAGCGCCCCTGCCTCCGTCGCCAGTCCGCTTCCGGTGCGCATCGATATCCTGGCGGCCAGCCACGGCAGAACGAACGCCGCGGCGGCGAACAGCACGCCGATCTCGGTCGCAAGACCCGGCGCGTGATGCCCGATCAGCAACACCAGGGCCGGCAGCAGCAACAGGGCGCCGGCCAGCGGCAGCAGGATGCGCAGGTACAGCCCATCCAGTGCCTCGACATCGCCGACCAGCCGAGCCAGCACGTCGCCCGCCTGCCGGAAGCCCAGCCCGCCCGCGCCGGTTCGCACAAGGCGTCCAAAGAACCACACCCGCAGGTCGGCCAGAGCGCGGAACGTCGCCCCATGCGTCACCAGCCGTTCGACATACCGCAGCGCCACCCGCGCCACGCCAAGGCCGCGCAGCATGACCGGCACGGCCACGGCGCCGGCCAGCACCGCCGCGCCAACCGTGTAGCCGGACACCGCCATCAGCCCGACGCCAGCCGCCAGCGCCGCCAGGGAAACCACCAGCCCCGCCAGCAGCCACCCTGCCTGCCGGCCCCACAACAACACGATTCGGATCAGCGGCGCGGTCATGCCGCCCCCCTGGCCATCCCTTGAGCCGTCACCGCCCGGCCCTCCCGCAGGTCAAGCCGGTGCCCGCCAAACCCATGCGCGGCGGACGAATGGCTCGCCAGGATCACCGTCCGGCCAAGCGTCAGGCGGCGCAGGCTGTCCAGCACTTCCTGCTCGGTTGCCGGGTCCAGGTGCGCTGTCGGTTCATCCAGCAACAAAAGCGGAGCATTCTTCAAATACGCCCGGGCAATCGCCACCCGCTGCGCCTGACCGCCGGACAGGCCGTAGCCGCCCTCACCAATCGGCGTGTCCAGCCCTTGCGGCAAGCTGGCGGTGAACGGGTCCAGCCGAGCGCTCCTGGCGGCGGCAGTCACTTCCTCTTGCGTCGCTTCCGGACGGGCGAACAGGATATTGTCGCGGATCGAGCCGGCGAACAGCACGGGACGCTGCCCAATCCAAGCGGTCAGCCGGGACAGCGCCTGAGGCACCAGATCCGTAATGTCCGCGCCGTTGATCGTCACCCGCCCGCCATCCGGCCGGACAAAGCCCAGCAGGATTTCAATGACCGAGGACTTCCCCGACCCGGACGGTCCCGCCAGTATCAACGTCTCCCCCGCCGCGACGCGGAACGACAGGCCATCCAGCGCCGGGCCGCGCGAGGCGTCCCAGGTCAGGCGCACCTTGTCGAACGCCACCATGACGCCCTGCGCGTTGACCGTGCGGATTGTCCGCTCCGGCTCCGGTTCAGGCAGCGGAGGCAACATCACCAGCGCCTCCGCCGCGCCGGTCGCATGCAACCGGTCCTGGTACGCGGCGGAGAATGTCCGCAGCGGCGCAAAGAACTCCGGCGTCAGCAGCAGCACCGCCAGGGCCGGCCCCATGTCGCCGCTGAACCCTGTCAGCCGCAGCGCATTGAAGTAGTGAACGGCCAGCACGACCATGGCCAGCGCCGCCGCCAAGTCTAGCACAACCGAGGACAGGAACGCCACCCGCAGCACGCGCATGGTCCGCACCCGCAGCTCCGACGCCGCGTGC
>CAXSFF010000913.1:0-2357 GCA_964236035.1 uncultured Acetobacteraceae bacterium | reverse complement strand
CGTGGATCATCAGCGCCCCCAGCAGCAGCGCCATCACGGCGTCGCCGGGGATGCCCAGGCTCATGGTGGGGATGAAGTCGCCCTGCACCGCCGAGTGGGTGGACGCCTCCGGGCTGGCCACGCCCTCGATGGCGCCGTGGCCGAAGCGGTGCGGGGTGCGGGACACCTTCTTTTCCACGGCATAGGCGATGAACGAGGCGATGGTCGGGCCGGTGCCGGGGATCAGCGAGCACAGGCTGCCGATCCCCGTGCCGCGCAGGATCGGCGGCAGGGCGCGGCGCACGTCCTGCCGCTTCGGGCGCAGGTCGCGGAAGCCCAGGCGCACCACGCGCGCCGCGGACGGCACAGCGCCCGCGCTGCGCAGGAACTCGGCGATGCCGAACAGGCCAAGCGAGATCGTGACCAGCTCCAGCCCGTCCGCCAGCTCGACATGGCCGAAGGTGAAGCGCTCGCTGCCGGTGTTCACGTCCGTGCCGACCAGGCTGAGCAGGATGCCCAGCAGCGTCATCGCCACGCCCTTGACCGGCGACCCCTTCGCCAGGGTGGACCCGGCGAGCAGCCCCAGCAGCATCAGCGCGCAGATCTCCTGCGGGCCGAACTGGAAGGCGATATGGGCGATGTAGGGCGCCAGCACGATCATCTGCACGATGCCGAAGGCGGCGCCGATCACCGCCGCCAGCATGGTGATCCCCAGCGCCACGCCGCCCCGCCCGGCCTGCGTCATCGGGTAGCCGTCCAGGCAGGTGACGGCGTGCGGGGGATGGCAGGGCAGGTTCAGCAGGATGGAGCAGATGGCCCCGCCATACTGCGCGCCGTAGTAGATGCCCGACAGCATCAGCAGCGCCCCCACGGGCTGCATGGAGAAGGTGAGCGGCAGCAGGATGGAGATGGTCGAGAGCACGCCCATGCCGGGCAGCACGCCGACCAGGTTGCCGACGAACACGCCAAGGAAGCACCACATCAGGTTGTGCGGCAGCAGCGCCACGGAGAACCCGTGCAGCAGGCCGAGCAGGCCGGACTCGATCACAGCGGCACCCCGCGGAGGATGGGGAACTGCACCTTCAGGCCGAAGGAGAACAGCAGCACGCCGAACACCGTGACGCCCAGGGCCAGCAGCGCCGCCTCCTTCAGCGTGGTCTCGCGGGTGCCCAGCGCCCCGGCGAACACGCAGGCGAAGGTCGCAGGCGCCAGCCCGGCGGTGTTCGCTAGGCCAATGAACAGGGCCACGGCGGCGCCGATCCCCGCCGCGCCGCGCCAGTCCGGCGCGGCCAGGGCGTGCCCCGGCGCAGGGGCGGCCAAGGCCGGCGATGCCGGGGCTGCCCCTGCCGCCGGCGTGGCAAGGGCCGCCATGAGCAGGCCCATCGCGATCAGCCCGGCCCCAAGCGCCACGGGGAAGAAGCCCGACCCCATCGCGGTCAGCGTGCCAACGCCATAGCTTTGCCCCTCCACAATGGCGCCGGCGCCGATCAGGGCGACCAGCGCCCCGGCGAGGTAGTCCCTTTGGCGGGCGAAGGCGGTCATGCCGCAAGCTCCTTCATGGGTCGCGTGGTGCCGGCGCGCGCAGCGCCGGCTGCCCCGTGGGGCGTGGCATCAGACCGGGGCGATGCCGGCCTTGGCGATCAGGTCGCGCCACGTCGGCACCTTCTCCTCGGTCCGCCGCCTCATGCCCTCCTGCCCCTCGGCCAGCACCTCGAAGCCGTTGGCCTGCAACTGGTCGCTGACGGCCTTGGTGCGCAGGATGTCCACCGCCGTGCGGGACAGGGTGGACACGATCTCCGGCGGCATCTTCGCAGGCGCCAGGAAGTCCCGGAAGGTGTCGGTGACGAACCCCGGGCAGCCCAGATCGATCATCGTCGGCATGTCCGGCAGGTCGGGCCAGCGGCTGGCGCCGGTGACGGCCAGGGCGACCAGCGCGCCGGAGGCGATCAGCGGCCGGGCCGGCCGGCAGGGACACGCAGGCGACGGGCGTGGTGGAGACCCCAGGATGGCCGCGATGGCCGGGGTGTGGTTCGGGGTGCCGGCCTGGTCGTCCAGCCCCCACCTGCCCCAGTTCTTCAGCCGGGCGGCGGCGGCGTCCAGCTCCGTGCGGGTCACCTGGGTGGGGTGGCCGGCTTGCGGCGCGATGCCGATGTTCATGTGAGGGGTGTCCATGTGGGCGCTCCTCAGGGGGTTGTCTCGCGCCGGGCGCGGCGGGCCGGCTTGGGGGGCGGCGCGCGGAAGCCCGCGGCCAGGAACGGGACCATGTGCCGCAGCGCCTGGTCCGCATCGCCGGGGTCGCAGCGGTTGCCGGTCAGGGACTGGATGCGTCCGGGGTCGGCCATCGTGTAGGTCATGGCGCCCAGCAGGAAGTGGAAGCG
>CAXSFF010000912.1:0-2357 GCA_964236035.1 uncultured Acetobacteraceae bacterium | reverse complement strand
TCGCCTGCAACGGTTATGGAGGTCACGCTGACCTGGTCGCGCGCCATATTCCGGAGATGGCAGGCGCACTCTATTTCGGCCATCCCGGCAACCAGGGCGACGCGCTGCACTGGGGTGAAGCCCTCGGCGCAGAGGCGCGTGACCTATCAGGGCATCAGGGCCACGGCTCGGTCGCGCACCCTGCCGGCATCCTGATCACCTGGGCGACGATTACCGAGGGCGGCTTCCAGGTTAACACCGCGGGCGAGCGCTTCTCGGACGAGATGCAGGGCTATTCGGAACAGGCCGCCTTCGTCCTGCGCCAACTCGGCGGCATCGCATGGACCGTGTTCGACGGCCGCATCGCGGAGATCGCCCGCCAGTTCCAGGATTTTCGCCAGGCCGAGCAGATCGGGGTCACTATCAGCGCTGGCAATGCCGCCGCGCTCGCTGCTGCGATGCACGTGCCGGAGGCCGCCTTTGCCGCAACGGTCGAAGCGGTTGCCGCACTGAAGGCCGACCGCGGCACCGACCGGTTCGGCCGCGATTTCGCCAATAGTCCGGCGCTGCAGCCACCGCTTCACGCCGTGCGCGTCACCGGAGCGCTGTTCCATACCCAGGGCGGCCTCGCCATTGACGCGAGCGGCGGCGTGCTGGATGCCGCCGGGCAGGTGTTCGACAACCTGTTCGCAGCCGGCGGTGCGGCCTGCGGCGTCTCCGGACGGCAGGCCTCGGGCTACCTGTCCGGCAATGGCCTGCTGTCGGCCGTCGCGCTCGGCGCCATCGCCGGCGAGGCCGCGGCGCGGCGCGTCGGAGAAGCGAGGAGACATCCCCATGCTTAAGACGCTGCTTGAGAAGATCTGGGACGCGCATGCGGTCGTGACCCGCGAGGACGGCGCCAGCCTGTTGTGGGTGGATCGCCACTTCGTGCATGAGGGCAGCTTCCACGCCTTTGGCATGCTGGACTTCGCCGGCCGACGCGTCCTGCGGCCCGATCTGACGTTTGGCGTCACCGACCATTACGTACCGTCGCATAGCCGCGCTCTGCCGATCGCCGATCCCGAGATCACCGGCATGGTCGAACGCCTGCGCGGCAATGCCCGGCACAACGGCTTTGACCTGATGGACCCCGACGATCCGCGCCAGGGTATCGTCCATGTCGCCGGGCCGGAACAAGGTCTGACGCTGCCCGGCCTGACCATCGTGTGCGGCGACTCGCATACTTCCACCCATGGCGCGTTCGGTGCGCTGGGGTTCGGCATCGGAGCGTCCGAAGTGAGCCACGTGCTCGCCACCCAGACGATCTGGCAACGGCGCCCGCGCGCAATGCGCATCGCGATCGATGGCACACTGCCGCCGGGCGTGGCGGCGAAGGACGTCATCCTGTCCATCATCGGCAAGATTGGCGCGGGCGGCGCCACCGGCCACATCATCGAGTATGCTGGCAGCGCCATACGCGCCCTCGGCATGGAGGCCCGGATGACGATCTGCAATATGAGCATCGAGGCGGGCGCCCGAGCCGGGATGGTGGCGCCCGACGACACCACCTTCGCCTTCCTCGCCGGCCGCCCGCGCGTCCCACGGGATTTCGACGCCGCCGTCGCCGCCTGGCGGACCCTGCCGACCGACGATGACGCCCGCTTCGACCGCGAGATTGCCCTGTCAGCCGCCGAGATCGCGCCGACCGTCACCTGGGGCACCAGCCCGGAAACCGCGCTGCCGATCACCGCAAGCGTCCCCGACCCGGCCAGCGCCTCCGACCCAGCCGGACGCGGACGCATCGCCGAGCAACTCGACTACATGGGCCTGCAGCCGGGACAGCCGCTTGACGGGATCAGAATCGAGCGGGTCTTTATTGGTAGTTGTACGAACGGACGCCTGTCCGACCTTCGTGCGGCGGCTGCGGTCCTGCGCGGGCGCCGAGCTACGGTGCCGGGTCTAGTCGTGCCGGGCTCCGGGCCGGTGAAACGCCAGGCCGAGGCGGAAGGGCTGGATCGCGTGTTCCTCGGCGCCGGGCTGCAGTGGGGTGAGCCCGGTTGCTCGATGTGCGTCGGAATGAACGGCGACCTCGTGCCGCCCGGCGAGCGCTGCGCGGCCACCAGCAACCGCAACTTCGTCGGCCGCCAAGGTCCGGGCGCCCGCACTCACCTGATGTCGCCCGCAATGGCCGCCGCAGCAGCGATCGCCGGCGCACTCACCGACATACGGAGGCTCGCATGACGGCGTTCGTCACCCTTGAGGGCGAGGCGGTTGCGATCGAGGCCGCCAATATCGACACCGACCAAATCATCCCCGCGCGCTTCCTGCGCAAGGATCGCAGCGCCGGCTACCAAAACTTCCTGTTCCACGACCTGCGGCAAGACCCGGCGTTCCCGCTG
>CAXSFF010000911.1:0-2359 GCA_964236035.1 uncultured Acetobacteraceae bacterium | reverse complement strand
GCGCATGGGGATGGGTGAAGCCTGAAGGTTGCCAATCTGCGGGAGGCCGCTTGGCTCTCAACGACAAGGACGGCCGGAGACCCGATGCACGAAGCGCGCGCTGCTTCGCGACTTCCTGACGAACACCAAACCAAGTTTGCCGCACGCGCTCAGCCGTGGGTGGTTTGTCGTCGCCGTCCGTCAGGCCCAGCTTGTCGGCGTGTGCCGCGATGGGCTTCCAGCGGATGCGTCGTCCAAGGGACGCCTGCACGATCTCGTCGTGGCTGTCATACAGCCAGTAGAACAGCGAGGACCGCTCTGGCCCTCGCGCGATGTCTCTGAGAACGGCACCCAGGCCGGATCGGCTCTTCCCCATGACCCGAAGAGTCGCCGCACCGTACACGAATGGCGCATATGAAATTTCGGGCTCTTGGAACCCCCTGTCCGTATGGGGTCCATATGGCTTTCGTCCGGGCTTCGTGCGGCTTCCGTCTGGACTCCGTCCGGTCTCCGTACAGGCATCGTATGTCACCCATACGGGCAGCGTACGAGCGAAGAAGCCAGATTAGGTGCATACACCATTGCATTCTTCGAATGCGTTGGCGCGCGCTCCCGGCGCCGCGCGCCGTTCGCGTGCGCCGCCTCCATGCTGTCGGCAGTCATGGAGGACGAGATGAACGCAGAGACACACCCCAACCTGAAGACCGAGAAAAACGGCGCGGCCGACCCTGCTCGGCTTGGCAGAGGCATTCAGGACGCGAACGCAGGCATTGCCCTGGTGGCCGGCATCCAGCGCAGGCACGGCGAGAGCCTGGAGACGATCATCCGGCTGGTGACGCCGGAGCAGAAGGACGAGCAGGAAGGTCCCACCCTGGAGCAGTTGATCGGCGGCCTGATCACCCGCCTGGACAACCAGTCCGCCTACCTGAAGGACCTCACGGTCAGCGTGGCCAAGCTCGCGCGCGAGATGCCGCTCGACGTGGTCCAGGCCATCTCCGACAACTTCGGGGTCGACGCCTCGCCCGCCGGCGAAGCCAAGCGATGATGACGTTCCGCAAGCTGGCAGCCGACTCGGATGGCAAGCTGATCCGCACCTACATGACCCAGCACGCCTCCGAACCCGAGCCCGGTGCCGAGCTTGAGCCAGGAACCAAGGCGGACGCCGGCGGGCGACTCACGACGTACTACACGGGCCGCGATAGCCGGGCGAGCTGGCGACCCGACATGGCCCCGGAAGCGGCAGCCGCGCTGGGCATTGACCCGACCAGGCCGCCGAAGAACGCAGAGCTGGATCGGCTGTTCGAGGCCAGGCGGGCGGACACAGGAGAGAAGTGGGCAGCCGCCAGCAAGCCGCGCAAGATCAGCGCCTACGACCTGACTACGGCGCCGCACAAGTCGGTCTCCCTCGCCGCGGAGTTCGCGGCCTCGCCCGCCGAAGCCGCCGCCATCCGCGAGGCGATGCGGCGCGCCAATGACGACACCATGCGCTACGTGGCCCGCGAGATCGGCTGGGCCCGGAAAGGCGAGAACGGACAGGATGGTGCCGATCCGGGCGAGGTGGTCTGGGCCTCGTTCATGCACCACACCGCGCGTCCGACGCTGCAGGTCAAGGACGGCGAGACCGGGATCACCTACCTGGCCGAGGTGCCGATGTCGGGCGACCCGCACGACCACATCCACAATGCCATGTTCAACATGGTCGCCACCGCGGGCGGTCGGGTCGGCTCGCTCGACACCAGGCGGCTCAACGACCGGGTTCACGAGTTCGGCGCCTATTTCCAGGCCCGCTTTGCGATGCGGCTGCGCGAGATGGGCGTCCGCACCGAGTACGACGACAAGCAGGAAGCGTTCGTGCTGCCCGCCATCCAACAGGCGGCCGTGGACCAGTTCTCCAAGGGGCGGCGGCAGACCGAGCGCAATGCCAAGGCCTACGCCAGGAGCCAGGGCCTGGAGTGGGAGGGCCTGTCGGCCGCGCGCAAGTTCGGCATCCTCAACGCAGCCGCCGTGGCAGAGCGCCGTTCCAAAGGAGACGGGCTGACGGAGAGGGAGGGCTGGCGAGACCAGGCCAAGCGGATCGGCTGGACGCACACCACCGTCCTGGAGGGAGCCACTGCGCCGGTCCTGACTGATGCCGAGCGGTTCGATCGGGCCTACGAGTTCGTCGCCCGCCACCTGGCCAACGAGTTCCACACCGCAGCGGTGATCGACCACAGCAAGCTGCGCACCCTGGCAACCCGCGGCATGATCCTGACCGGGATCTCCGGGCCGGAGGACATCGATCAAGTGGTGCAGCTGATCGAGCAGCGCGGCATCACCCTGCGCGGCGAGAAGGTCTCCTTGATCGTCGGCGAGATCGCCGACAGGGCCGCCCTGGAGGCGG
>CAXSFF010000910.1:0-2361 GCA_964236035.1 uncultured Acetobacteraceae bacterium | reverse complement strand
GGCCGGGTAGGTTTCGGCCACCGCGATCCGCCCGGGCGCCAGCAGCGGCCGTGCCGGTCGTTGCCGTGCTGGCGGCAGCCGGGGCGGCGTTGCCGGCGGTCGCGCCGGTCGCGCCTTGCAGCAGCTGTTGCAGGCGCTCCGCGATGCCGGTCAGCGGTCCGCCGGCCAGGGCGCCACCCGCGTTCGGCAGCGCCGTGGCATCGGACGCCGGCGGGGTGCTGCTGGCGGCCGTCGCGCTGGCTGCCGTGCCGCTGGCGGATGGGCTGCCCGGTGTCCCGGCCACCGGCCCGGATTGCAGGCTCAGCAGGATGGATTGCAGCTCGGTGGCGAACCCCTGCAGCCCGGTGGCGTCCGCGCCCCTTGGCGCCGATGCCGCGCTGCCGCCCGTGGCCGGCGCAACCGTTGCGGAAGCCGTGCCGCTGTCGCCCTTGCGGTTGTGCCAGTTGGCGTTGGCGCTGGACAGCTGATGGTTGATGGAGAGTGTCATGCCGCGGAACTCCTGGCGGGCGACAGCGCCCGGATCACGGACCAGCGCTGCATTCCTCATGCCAGCCGAAAAATCGCCGTCAGCCGCCGTCGCCGCCATGGATCGGGAAGAACCTGCCCGGCAGAAGCTGCCGCCCCCGGCCGCAACCGCCGGCCTGCATGTTTCCTTGGCGATCCGTGGGCGAAACGGTATGCTGCCCCTGCGCGACAGGGGGTTTAACCAAGATGGCCGCACGCCAGTCCAAGCTGATGGGGGTGATCCGCGTTTCCAGCGGCAACTTCCTCGAGATGTACGATTTCATCGTGTTCGCCTACTACGCCACGTACATCGGCCAGACGTTCTTCCCCACCAGCGGCGCCTCCAACGGCGACTTCATCTCGCTGATGCTGGCGCTGATGACGTTCGGCGCCGGCTTCCTGATGCGCCCGCTCGGCGCGCTGGTGCTGGGCGCCTACATCGACCGCAACGGCCGCCGAGCCGGGCTGCTGCTGTCGCTGGGGCTGATGTCGATCGGCACGCTCGCGATCGCCATCGTGCCGGGCTACGCCAGCATCGGCATGATAGCCCCCGTGCTGATCGTGTGCAGCCGCCTGATCCAGGGCTTCTCCGCCGGGGTCGAGCTGGGCGGCGTCTCCGTCTACCTGGCGGAGATCGCGACGCCGGGCAACAAGGGGTTCTACGTCGCCTGGCAGTCCGGCAGCCAGCAGGTCGCCGTGATCTTCTCCGCGCTGATCGGCGTCGGGCTGGCCGCGTACCTGCCCGCCGACACCATGCGGGAATGGGGCTGGCGCATCCCGCTGCTGATCGGCTGCGCCATCATCCCCGTGCTGATATTCATCCGCCGCGGCCTGGAGGAGACGGAGGCGTTCGCTGCCCGCAAGGTGCGGCTGACCACCCGCGAGATCTTCGCCTCGATGGCGCTGAACTGGCGGCTGGTCGGAATGGGCATGATGATGGTGATCATGACGACGGTGTCGTTCTACCTGATTACCGCCTACACCCCGACCTTCGGCAGGACGGTGCTGCACCTCACCGCCACCGACGCCCTGCTGGTCACGCTGTGCGTCGGGGTATCCAACCTGTTCTGGCTGCCCGTCGCCGGCGCCGTGTCGGACCGCATCGGCCGCCGCCCGCTGCTGATCGGCTGCACGCTGCTGGCCATCGCCACCGCCTACCCCGTGATGCACTGGCTGGTGGCAGCCCCGTCGTTCTCCCACCTGCTGCTGGCCGAGCTGTGGCTGAGCTTCATCTACGGCTGCTACAACGGCGCCATGGTGGTCTACCTGACCGAGATCATGCCCGAGGAGGTGCGCACCTCCTGCTTCTCGATGGCCTACAGCCTGGCCACCGTGGTGGGCGGCATGACTCCCGCCATCAGCACGGGGCTGATCGAATGGACTGGCGACAAAGCGGCACCGGGCGCCTGGCTGTCGGTCGCCGCCGCGATCGGCCTGGCCGCCGTGCTGATGCTGGGTCGCCGGGTGGTGGCGCTGCGGGAGGCGCATGCCTGAGACGGCTTTGGAGCCGCCCACCGTCGCGGGCCTGTTCACCGGCTTCCTGAGCCTTGGGATCATCGGCTTCGGCGGCGTGCTGCCCTGGGCGCGTCGCATGATCGTGGACTAGTGCGGCTGGCTCGACGAGGCCGAGTTCGTCGACCTGCTGGCGCTCTGCCAGTTCATGCCCGGCCCCAACATCGTCGACGTGGCGGTGGCGCTCGGCCATCGCTTCCGCGGCGGCGTGGGCAGCCTCGCCGCGCTAATGGGATTGCTGTTGGCGCCGACCGTGGTGGTGATCGCGCTGGGCGGGCTCTATGCCCGATACGGCCACGTCCCCATCGTGGCGCATGGCTTCGCCGGGCTGACGCCGGTGACGGT
>CAXSFF010000909.1:0-2367 GCA_964236035.1 uncultured Acetobacteraceae bacterium | reverse complement strand
GGCAAGGTCGTCCTGCGGCGGGGCGAACAGCCCGGCGCGGGCATCGCGGAACAGCCGCTCCAGCGGCAGGGCCGGGGTCAAGCTGAAGCCGCCGGCAACCCGCAGCGCCGTCTCCGTCACGGTGCAGGCCGCGTTCGTGCAGAGGTATTTGGCAATGGCGATCCGCGCCGCCAGGGCGGGGCGCGCGTCCGGCTCGGCGTCCCAGGCCCGGGCCACGTCGCGCAGCACGGTGCGAGCCGCATCCAGCGCAACGGCCATGGAGCCGAGCCATCCCTGGATGTGCGGCTGCCCGGCGATGGGTCCGCCCAGCGACGGCGGCGTGCGGGACTGCGCGTAGCCGCAGGCCGCGTCCAGCGCCGCCTGGCCGACGCCGAGGTACAGCGCGGCGATGGGCAGCGCCCAGGGATTGGCGACCGGCGGCGCCCCGGGCGGGGGTGCGCCGACCGCCCGGCGCTCGACCACCCAGGCGTCGGGCACGAACACCCGGTCGTAGAACACGTCGTCGTTGCCGGCGCTGCGAAGGCTCAGGCTGCCTTGCCAGGTATGCTCGATCCGCAGGCCCGGCGACGGGGCGCGGACGATGGCGCTGGCCATGCAGCCGCGGGGAGCGTCGGCGGTGGGCGGCAGCACCAGGCCCGTCACCAGGTAGCGCAGGGCCGGAGCCGCGGTGACGAAGATCTTGTGGCCGCTGACCAGCCAGCCGCCCTCCGTCCGCTCGGCCTGCGTCAGGGGCGTGCCGCCGCGGGAGATGCTGCCCAGCTCGGTTTCGGTGACGCAGTTGTTGATGCCGCCGCCCTGGGCCGCCAGGTCGCGGCAGATTTCGGCGAACACCGGCTCCGGCCAGGTGCGAAGGTCGGCGGCGCGGCCGAGCACGCTAATCAGCATCCCAGCCCCCAGCGCGGTGGCGGCGCTGCCGGCCCCCAGGCGCTCCTGCGCGATCACCATGTCCAGCACGCGGGCGCCGTCGCCGCCGTATTCGCGCGGGATGACAAGGCGGAGGTAGCCCGCGTCGTGCAGGTCCCGCCAGTCCTCGTGCGCGAAGCTGCTGTCGGCGTCGTGCGCGGGCGCGCGGGCGGCGCAGCGGGCGGCCAGGGCGTCCGCCATGGCGATGATGCGTTGCTGCAACGGCGTGGCAGGCATGCGGCCCCCTATGATCCCAATGGCTCCGCGATCAAGCTGGGAGCCATGGCGGGCGGCGTCCAGCCCCGGCCCGGCACTGCCGCCAGCAGCGCCCGGGTGTACTCGTGCTGCGGGCGCAGGAACACCGCCTCGGCCGGCCCCTCCTCGACCACCCGGCCGCGGTGCATCACCGCCACCCGGTCGCAGATGCGGCCGGCCACCCGCAGGTCGTGGGTGACGAACACCATCGACAGCCCCAGGCGCTCGCGCAGCCCCGCCAGCAGCGCCAGCACCTGGGCCTGCACGGACACGTCCAGCGCCGACACCGGCTCGTCCGCGACCAGCACCGCCGGCTCCAGCGCCAGGGCGCGGGCGAGGGCGATGCGCTGGCGCTGGCCGCCGCTGAACTCGTGCGGGAAGCGGTCGGCCGCGCCGGGGTCGAGCGCCACCAGCGCCAGCAGCTCGCGCGCCCGGGCCATCGCGGGGCCGCGCGCCATGCCGTGCACCATGGGTCCCTGCGCCACCAGCTCCCCCACCCGGCGGCGCGGGTTCAGGGAGGCGTAGGGGTCCTGGAACACCATGCCGATCCGCCTGGACGCCGCCCGGCCCGGCAGGCGCAGCAGGTCGGCGCCGTCCAGCCGCACCGTGCCCGCATCGGGCGGCAGCAGGCGCAGCAGGACGCGGGCCAGGGTGCTCTTGCCCGATCCGCTCTCGCCGACCACGCCCAGGGTGGCGCCGCGCGGCAGGGCGATGCCGACGCCATCCAGCGCACGCACCGGCTGCCGCCTGCCCCAGCGGCTGCCGCCATACGTCTTGGTCAGGCCGTCGGCGGCCAGGACGATTTCGGGCGACACCGGGCGGGGCGGGGCGGGCGTCAGCGGCGGGATGGCGGCGATCAGGGCGCGGGTATAGGGGTGGGCGGGGCGGTTCAGCACGTCGTCCGCCGTGCCCTGCTCGACCACCAGGCCGCGCTGCAGGACGGCAACGCGGTCGGCGATCTCGGCCACGACGCCGAAGTCATGGGTGATGAACAGCAGCGCCGTGCCGCGGCGGCGCTGCAAGCCGCGCAGCAGGGCCAGCACCTGGGCCTGGGTGGTCACGTCCAGGGCCGTCGTCGGCTCGTCGGCGATCAGCACGTCGGGTTCCAGGGCGACGGCGACAGCGATGCCGACGCGCTGGCGCTGCCCGCCGCTGAGCTGGTGCGGGTAGGCGCGGGCGGCGCCGGCCGGGTCGGGCAGGCCGACCTGG
>CAXSFF010000908.1:0-2368 GCA_964236035.1 uncultured Acetobacteraceae bacterium | reverse complement strand
GCGGCAGGGCGTAGAAGGTGCCGGGATGGTTGCGCGACGGCACCAGGAAGTCGCGCGCGCCCTCGGGGCTGGACGCCGTGAGGATCGGGGTCTGGAACTCGGTGAACCCGGCCTCGATCATGCGGCGGCGCAGGCTGGCGATCACTCCGGCGCGCAGCATCATGTTGCGGTGGATCTTGTCGCGCCGCAGGTCGAGGTAGCGATAGCGCAGCCGCGTCTCCTCTGGGTACTGCGCGTCGCCGGTGACGGGGAACGGCAGCACGTCGGCGGCCGATTGCAGCTCCAGCCCGGCGGCGCGCAGTTCGATCTCGCCGGTCGGCAGCCGCGGGTTCACCGTGGCGCCCTCGCGCGCGACCACCTGGCCGGTGACGGTGATCACGCTCTCGGGCCGCAGCGCGTCGGCCTGGTCGAAGGCGGGGGTGCCGGCGGCGAACACGATCTGGGTCAGGCCGTAATGGTCGCGCAGGTCGATGAACAGCAGGCCGCCATGGTCACGCTTGCTGTGCACCCAGCCGGACAGCCGGGCGGTGCCGCCGGCGTCGCTGGCGCGGAGGTCGGCGCAGGTGTGGGTGCGATAGGCGTGCATGGCGGTGTTCCGAATGGGTCTGGGCGAAACAAACCGCGGGGGGGTGCTGTGTCAAGCGCGCGGCGGTAGGGTGCGGTTGCAGCATAGACCGGAGGATACACCGTGGACACGCCGCCCGAGATCACCACCCTTTCCAGCCGCATCGCCTACGAGAACCAGTGGCTGCGGGTGCGCGAGGACATCATTCGCCGCGCCGACGGCTCCGAAGGGCTGTATGGCGTGGTCGAGCGGTCCGCCTTCGTGGTGGTGGTGGCGCTGCAAGGCGGCGCGGTGACGTTAGTGGAGCAGTACCGCTACCCCGTGCGGCGGCGGCTGTGGGAGTTGCCGATGGGCATGTGGGAACAGGCGCCCGGCGCCGACCCGCTTGTTGTCGCGGCAGGGGAGCTACGGGAGGAAACGGGGTTGGTCGCCGGGTCCATGGCGTATGCTGGGTCTCTGTTCCACGGCCCGGGGTATTGCAACCAGGAGGGCCACATCTTCTTGGCCACCGACCTGGTGCAAGGCGAGCCCGCGCGCGAGGTGACGGAGCAAGGGATGGCATGCCGCGCGTTCCCGCTGGAGGATGTGGAGGCGATGCTGCGGGATGGCGGGCTGGTGGACGGCATGAGCATGGCGGCGCTGGGGCTGCTGCGGTTCAAGGGGATGATTTAGGCAAGTCCAACAACAATCAACTTAGAAACAATTTTTCGACCTACACCTATAAGCAATATAGGCATATGATCATTGATCAAGAATATTGTCATCTAGCGTCTTTGATTTTCGAGTTTCCCATATAGGTTTCCTACAACAATAGTAAGGAGAGCCGTTGGATCCTCAAGGCATGCTTTTCGCGTGGCCGCAATAATGCCCGCCGTGTCGGTAGTTCTTCCAACATGGCGATTGGTAATGCTGTAAGAGTTTAAACCAGACCAAAATCCTAAAATCCATGACTGAACCGATATATCAGTATTTGGCTGCCACGTGCCACAACTCGCAAGCCCCGCGCCAAAAACCAAAGACGTCAGGTCTCTTGTCTGTGCTGCCATCTTAGCTGGAAACAGAAGCACAACACATAAAACTGATTGAGCAGCCATTAGGCTAACACGCTTGCTGACGTTTGCCATGTTTTACCTGTTGGTTCTATGCCTTAAACTCCAAACGAGCCTTAGCTTCAACCATCTGCGTTGTTTCCCCGTTTGGACCCCCGCAAGCAGTTGTTTCTAAAGCTGTCGCGTCGCCGAAAGCTCCTTCTATTGAATTCGACAAACCACCGCTCTCATCTGAACCTCGTGACCTCAGCTGGCACGCGCAGACGCAGAATTTACGGCGAGCCAAGGCAGTCTAAGTCTTTGACGCCCCGCGCCATCCGCGCGATGAAGCACCCCATGCCCCGTTCCCCGCGCTCCGAGTACCCCGCCCCCAGCCTGGTCGCCGACACCGACGCGCTCGCCGCCCTGTGCACCCGGCTGCGCGCCGAGCCGTTCGTCACCATCGACACCGAGTTCATGCGCGAACGCACCTACTACCCCGAACTCTGCGTCGTGCAGCTCGGCGGCGCCGCGGAGAACGCCGTGATCGACGCGCAGGCGCCCGGCATCGACCTGGCCCCGCTCGGCGCCCTCCTGCGCGACGACACCACGCTCAAGGTGTTCCACGCCGCGCGGCAGGACGTGGAGATCTTCCTGGAGCTGTTCGGCGCCGTCCCCACCCCGCTGTTCGACACCCAGGTCGCCGCCATGGTGGCGGGGTTCGGCGACCAGGTCGGCTACGACGCGCTCGTGTCCGCGCTGACCGGCGGGCAGA
>CAXSFF010000907.1:0-2372 GCA_964236035.1 uncultured Acetobacteraceae bacterium | reverse complement strand
CAACAGCCTGCGCATGCCGCAGCCGCTGCTGGACCGCATGGAGATCATCCGCATCCCCGGTTACACCGAGGATGAGAAGGTGCAGATCGCCAAGCGTCACCTGGTCGCCAAGCAGGGCGAGGCGAACGGCCTGAAGCCGGAGGAGTGGTCGATTCATGACGAGGCGCTGATCGACCTGATCCGCTACTACACGCGGGAGGCCGGGGTGCGCAGCCTGGAGCGGGAGATCGCCAAGCTGGCCCGCAAGGCCGTCATGGAGATCGTCACCAAGAAGGCCAAGAAAGTCGCCGTCACCCGCAAGAACCTGGAGAAGTTCGCTGGGGTGAAGCAGTTCCGCTACGGCGAGACCGAGGACTCCGACATGGTCGGCGTCGTCACGGGGCTGGCCTGGACGGAGGTGGGCGGCGAGATCCTGACCATCGAGTCCGTGCTGCTGCCGGGCAAGGGCAACATCAAGCACACCGGCAAGCTGGGCGACGTCATGCAGGAGAGCGTCTCGGCGGCATTGAGCTATGTCCGCAGCCGGGCGACGACCTTCGGCATCAAGCCGACGCTGTTCGAGAAGCGGGACATCCACGTCCACGTGCCCGAAGGCGCCACGCCCAAGGATGGCCCGTCCGCGGGCGTCGCGATGGCGACCAGCCTGGTCAGCGTGATGACGGGCATCCCGATCCGGCGCGACGTGGCGATGACGGGGGAGATCACGTTGCGCGGCCGCGTGCTGCCGATCGGCGGTTTGAAGGAGAAGCTGCTGGCCGCGCTGCGGTCGGGGATCACGACGGTGTTCATCCCGAAGGACAACGAGCGCGACCTGGCCGACATCCCCGACAGCGTGCGCAAGGCGTTGACGATCATCCCCGTGGCGCATGCCGACGAGGTGATCGGGCGGGCGCTGGCCCGCAAGCCGGAGCCTATCGAGTGGGAGGAGCCGGCGGAGCCCATCGCTAAGGCGGCGATCGAAGCTGTGCCCTCGTTGCCGCACTAGTCTCATAAGTCTGCCCGAAGGGCCGCTCACCGATAGGTGGGCGGCCCTTCGTCATTGATGGCTGGGTAGGGGCACGTTGACGGGTTCTGATTTCGGTTCCTAAGCTTCGGCGTCAGCGGGATGGATATTGCGACACTGCCGTTTCAGGCTTTCAGAGAGGATTATTCGTGAACAACACGATGAACAAGGTGGATTTGATCACGGCCGTCGCCGAGCAGGCCGATATGCCCAAGTCAGCGGCGACCCAGGCCGTCGACACCATCCTGGCCGTCATCGAGACCGCCCTGAAAAGCAAGCAGGAGGTGCGCCTGACCGGGTTCGGCAGCTTCGTGACCTCGGAGCGCAAGGCCACCAAGGGCCGCAACCCGCGCACCGGCGAGGAAATCGACATCCCTGCCTCGGTTTCCGTCCGGTTCAAGCCCGGCAAGAGCCTCAAGGACTCGTTGAATTAAGCTTCAGAATCAGCCTACAGGTTTTGTCAAGGCCAATGGGCGGTTAGCTCAGCGGTAGAGCGGCTCGTTTACACCGAGTTGGCCGGCGGTTCGATCCCGTCACCGCCCACCACATGCGCGTGCCCTGTTGACGCATTCCGGCGGCGGTTCTAAACGCTGCGGCCTGTTGCGGGTGTAGCTCAGTTGGTTAGAGCGCCGGCCTGTCACGCCGGAGGTCGCGGGTTCGAGCCCCGTCACTCGCGCCACCGTTCGCGGTGGCCCTCCTGCCGCAGCTTGTGTCATGGCCGCGCCTGCCCGTAGCGAGGCAGCCGCAATGGGGCTATGCTGCGCCGCACAGGCTGGCGGCGTAGCGCCGCACCCGCAGGAGGTCATGCTATGGTAGCCGGCTCGATCGATACCCTTTTGGTGGCGTACTACCCTATCCTGGTGTTCCTGGTGATCGCCGGCGCCATTGCCTGCGTGATGGTGGGCGGCTCCCATCTCGCAGCGCCGCAGCGCCCATACCCGGAGAAGCTGTCGGCCTACGAATGCGGCTTTGAGCCGTTCGACGACGCGCGCCGCCGGTTCGACGTCCGCTTCTACCTGGTCGCCATCCTGTTCATCATCTTCGACCTTGAAGTGGCGTTCCTGTTCCCTTGGGCGGTCGTCCTTGGCGACATCGGCATGTTCGGCTTCCTGTCGATGCTGGGCTTCCTTGCAGTCCTGACAGTCGGATTTATCTACGAGTGGAACAAGGGCGCGCTTGAGTGGGAGTGACACCATGAGCACCACGATGATTGATCAACTGGCCTGGAACCGCGACCTGCTGGCGCCTGGCGCCGATCAGGACGCCGTGGTCAAGGGCATCTCCGGCGAGATCACCGACAAGGGGTTCGTGGTCGCCAACCTCGACAAGGTCGTCAACTGGGCGCGCACCGGCAGCCTGTGGCCGATGA
>CAXSFF010000906.1:0-2373 GCA_964236035.1 uncultured Acetobacteraceae bacterium | reverse complement strand
GGGGGAGCAAGGCATGTCGATCGAGAACTTGGCGCAGTATTTCAGCACGATCGATGACCCGCGCTGTTCCGGCAAGGTTGAGCACCGCCTGATTGATATCCTGGTCATCGCGGTGTGTGCGGTGATCGCCTGCGCCGAAAGCTGGGACGACATCGCGCTGTATGGCCGCAGCAAGCTCGCGTGGCTCAGGAGCTTTCTGGAGTTGCCGAACGGCGTTCCCTCGCACGACACGTTTCGGCGTGTGTTCATGTTGATCGATCCCGACACGTTCGAGGCCGGGTTCGCGACGTGGGTCGGCGCGCTCACAACAGGGTTCGAACGCGAGGTGGTCGCGATCGACGGCAAGACGATCCGGCGCTCGTTCGACGGTGGGCGGGAGCAGTCGCCGCTGCACGTGGTGAGCGCGTGGGCGAGTGAGCAGGGCCTCGTGCTGGGCCAGCGTTGTGTTGACGGCAAATCGAACGAGATCACCGCCGTGCCCGAGCTGCTGGACCAGCTCGCGCTGGAGAACAGCATCGTGACGCTTGACGCCATGGGGTGCCAAACGGCGATTGCCGAGAGGATCCTGGCACGCGGGGGCGACTACCTGCTGACGCTCAAAGGCAACCACAAGCTCGCCCACGCGGCTGTGGTGGAGCACTTCGACCAGCGATGCTTCCGCGCTGGCGCGTCGAGCCGGGCTGATTGCGACGCGTTCGACGACACGCACGGCCGCCTGGTCCGGCGTCGGGTGTTCGCCAGCACCGATGCCGCAGCCCTCGACGCCCTGAGCGGCTGGCCGGGCCTGCGCAGCGTGCTGGCAATCGAGAGCATCCGCAGCGTCAACAGCGCGCCCACCAAGGTCGAAAGCGAGATCCGCTACCTGCTGACGAGCTGCCCCGACGACCCAGCCGTCCTGGATCAGGCGATCCGCTCGCATTGGGCGGTGGAGAATGCACTTCACTGGGTATTGGACGTCACGTTTCGCGAAGACGACAGCCGTGTGCGCGACCGCACGGCCGCACGCAACCTGGCGCTCCTGCGCAAGATCGCGCTCAACATCGTCGGCCGCGACCGGACATCGAAGGCCAGCGTGCGCGCCCGACGAAAGAAGGCCGCCTGGAACGATAGCTACATGCTCAAGCTCATGGCCGGATAGCCGAGAAACTCGGTGCAACGCCAACACGAGATTTCATGCGTAGCCCCTGGCCGGTAGGTGGTCCGGTGCAGTGCCGCTGACGCAGCTTGTGCGTTGGCTATTCACTGAAACGATCCGTCCCAAGGTTGCTGGCGGTTGCCTGGTCATAATGTATTGGAACCAATTCGCTTGTTGACTCCGACGCGCTCCATGGAGAACAAAGAGGGAACTTCATTCTTCCACGGCGCAGGAGGCTCCCACGCTGACACAGCCTCAAGCCGCGATCGAAGCCCTGCGCGCGCGCATCCACGCCATTGAATGGGCCGGCCGCGCCACTCACGGTGTATTGCCCTTCGGTCTCGCCAGACTTGACGCAGCGCTGCCGGAGGGTGGTCTGGCCTTGGGTGCGTTGCACGAGGTCGCCGGTGGTGGGGCAGGGGCGGTCGATGGTGCCGCCGCGGCGTTGTTCGCCGCCGGTGTCGTGGCCCGGGTGCCAGGCATAGTGCTGTGGTGCGTCACGCGGCCGGACCTGTTTGCGCCCGCGCTCGATCAGGCCGGATTGGACCCGGATCGGGTGATCTACGTCGAGGCAGGCAGCGAGACGACGGTGCTGGCCTGCTTCGAGGAAGGGCTGCGCCATGGCGGGCTGGCTGGCGTGGTGGCCGAGGTGGCGCGGCTGTCGATGACTGCCTCCCGCCGGCTGCAGCTTGCCGCGGAAAGCTCCGGCACGATCGGGATTGCGGTGCGGCGATGGCGACGCGCCACCGAGGCGGCCGACTTCGGTCAGCCGACGGCGGCGGTGACGCGCTGGCGCGTCTCGGCCCTGCCCTCCACGCCGCTGCCGGTGCCCGGCGTCGGGCGGGCGCGCTGGTTTGTCGAGCTGATCCGCTGCCGCGCCGGAGAATGCGCGGAGGTCATGGTGGAAGCCTGCGATGAGACGGGTCGTCTCGCTGTTCCTGCCGACCTGGCCGACCGATCGGCGGCGTCGCCAGCTGGGCATCGCCGCACCTCCGCCTGAGGTGCCGCTGGTGCTGATCGGACGCGAGGGCCCCCGCCGCATCATCTGGGCAGCTGACATGGCAGCACAAACGCTCGGCCTGCGCCCTGGCATGGCCGCCACCCAGGCTCATGCCCTCGTTCCCGGGCTTGTGACCGGGGACGCCGAGCCGGCAGCCGACGCTGCCGCCCTGCACCGTCTCGCACTCTGGGCGCTGAAGCACTACGCGCCGGTGATCGCCGCCGATCCTCCTGACGGC
>CAXSFF010000905.1:0-2375 GCA_964236035.1 uncultured Acetobacteraceae bacterium | reverse complement strand
CGATCAGGAACACGACGCTGGAGCGCTGGATCGCCTGATCGTCGATCAGCTGGTTGAGATCAACGACGGGCACCTCGGCCATGGTCCGCTTTCCCTTCAAAGCCGGCCCTTCGGTCGGCGCGAACGATCCGCGCGGCCTGGGCCAGACGTTGTCATGCCCGGCCACGCAACGATGTGTCGAGGCAAAAAACTTGGCTGTTCTAAACGCTTATGTCAATGTACGGACTTCAGTGACGATTGATCACGGCGACCGGCGAAGAGTTTGGATGATGCGCATTTTTTTGCCAGGCTCGCGAAAAGCGGCTCGCTGCCCTGCGAGGTCGACGTGTTCGAGCAGAACCTCGCCAACCCCACCTACGGGTTCGGCGTCGTGCTGGCCGACGTCGCGCTGAGCATCCTCGACGGCGTGGACCGCCGATCGCGCTCAAGGCAACCGCTTCCTCGGCATCTCCCGCGTCAAACTGCTGCAGATCATGCAGGACGACGCCGAGCGGGCCGGCCGTCCGCCTGCGGTTCGAGAACCGCATCCCCAAGCCGTTAGCCCAATACACCAGAGCACCTGCCTTCCTGGGCTATTGCCTGCCTACTCGACCTGATCGCCAGTGGCCTTCTGCGCCATCAGTGCCGCTTACCAAAAGGTGTCCAGAGGACGACTGTCCTCTGCTGGGGTTCGGGGCAAAGCCCTGATCTATGCTGCTGAAGTGTCGGCGAACCGCGGAAACAACCGCGCTGCATTGCCACCGCCGACTGCCTGAATCACGCCATCATCCAGGGCAAGCGCGGCAAGTTGCGCCACGCTGTGCGAGACCGGGAAATACGAGTAGTCGCTGCCGAACAGCAGCTGGGACGGCCCCGCCAGCCGCAACAGCGTGGCCATGGTCTCCGGCGCATACGCTTGCGCGCAATCGAAGTGCAGGCGGGCGAACTCCGCGTAGATCCCATCCGGGAAGGCGGCATCGAGCCGCTCGCGGCCGACGGTGCGCCAGCCGTCGAAGCCGCTGATGCGGCCGAGGATCGACGGCATCGTGCCGCCGCCGTGGCAGAAGATGAAGCGGATGTCGGGGCAGGCCCGGGTCACGCCCGCGATCAGCAGCCCCAGGATGAGGCGCGCCGTGTTGGTCGGGAACTCCAGCCAGGGCGGCGACGCCAGGCCGCCGCCGTACTCCTGGCTCACGTCCCGGCAACGGGAGGTGGAGTAGGGATGCGCGAACACCACGGCGCGCCGGCGGTTCAGCTCGGCGAACATCGGCGCGAAGCGGGCGTCGCTGAGCCAGACGTCCACATCGCTGGTCGGCAGGCCGATGCCGTCGACGTGGAGCACGTCGTAGGCGTAGGCGATCTCCGCCAGGCAGGCGTCGACGTCGCGCAGCGGCAGCGTCGCGAACAGGCCGAAGCGGGCCGGGTGGTCGCGGCAGAGGGCGGCGGCCCACTCGTTCCAGGCGCGGGCCTGCGCGGTCCCCGCCCCGCCGATGGGCGGCAGGCTGGCAATGGCCGCCCTGATGCCGTTGCGGTCCAGCTCGTCCAGCGACATCCGGACCGACCAGGGATGGCCCTCGTTGTCCTTGCCGCCCGGGTAGAAATGGTGGTGCACGTCAATCGAGGGCGATGGATGGCTGGTCATGCCTCCAATTACCAACGATCCGTCGGCTGTTCAACGTTCGCGTCGATCGGACCGCCCTTGCCGTAGACAGGATGCGACACTAACGTCGAAATCCTGACGCATCCAGACGGAGGCATGACGTGTCCGATCAACCGACAGCAGGCTTCCGCAACGCCGGCTGGACCATGGCGGGCCTGCCGGACGGCACCTGCGTGCCCGTGCACCCGTTGCGGACCGCCGACGGCACCGCGGTCAACGGCTTCCTGTATGCCCGCGGCCAGTCCGACACCGTGCTGTGCATCATCCTGGCCGGCAACTCCGGCGGCGCCAGCCTGTCCGGGTTCGACAACGAGCCGCCGCTGCTGCCGCCCGGCGAACGGCTGGAGCTGCAGCATTTCGCTTGATGCCAACCACACGCAATGAGCCCGGGCGCAACGGCCCGCGACGGGATGTGCTGATGGCGGAGGTGCTCGACAAGGCCGCCGCCCTGTTCGCCAGCCGAGGCTACGCCGCCACCAGCTTGCAGGACATCGCCAAGGAGGTCGGGCTCAGCCGCACCTCGATCTACTACTACGTCCCCAGCAAGGACGCCTTGCTCGAGGAACTGGTGCGCGGCGTCGCCCAGCGCACCACCAAGCTGTTCGCCGACTTGGATGCCCTTGATGCCGACGCCAGCCAGGCGGCTCGGATCGGCGAGGCGGCCCGGCAGCTCGTCCTATGGGTCACCGATCCGCACACCCACTTCAAGCTGATCGACCGCACGGAGGGGGACTTG
>CAXSFF010000904.1:0-2375 GCA_964236035.1 uncultured Acetobacteraceae bacterium | reverse complement strand
AGTCCAGCATGTGCTGCCAGCCGGCCTTGGCGTCGGCCGGGTTGTAGCTGGGGCGGTAATCCGCGTTGAAGCCATGGCCCGCATCAGGGAACACGATCAACTCGACCGTCTTGCCGGACGCCGTCGCCTTCGCCGCTGCCGCCTGCACGTCGGCGACGGGGATGCCGGTGTCCTGGCCGCCGTACATGCCCAGCAAGGGCGCATTCAGCTCTGTGGCGAAGTCTGCCGCCGTCTTCGGCTGGATCGGGCTGACGCCGCCGCCGACGGGGCCATACCAGGCGACGGCGGCCTTCAACGCCGTGCTGTGCGCGTCGTACAGCCACACCGCGCGCCCGCCGCGGCAGAACCCGGTGATGCCCAGCCGGCCCGCATCGCCACGGTTCGCCGCGGCCCAGGTCACCGTGGCGTCGAGGTCGGCCATCACGGTCGCATCCGGCGCCTTGCTGATGACGTCGCGGATGATGACGTTGGCGTCCGTCATCTTCGACAGGTCGGCGATGCGGGCGTACAGCTCCGGCGCCACCGCCAGGTAGCCCGACTTGGCGAGCCGCCGGCACAAATCCTTGATGTGCTCATGGACGCCGAAGATTTCCTCGACCACCAGCACGACCGGGAACGGGCCGGCGCCCTGTGGCCGGGCATAGTACCCGGGCAATTGGCCGTCGCTCACGGGGATTTGGGTATCGCCCGCCTCGATCCCCGCGGTGTCCGTGTGGATGATCTGCGCCTCCACCCGGGCGGTCGCCAGGGTGAAGCCCGTGATCAGGCTGGTCATGATGAAGCCGCGCCGCGTGTCCATGCCTGTCGTTCCCCGCCCGGTTCAGCCGACCGCGACCTTGAGGTTATCGTCGATCTTGGCCAGGAAGTCCTGCGTGTTCAGGTAGCCCTGCTGCGGCCCGATCAGCGCGGCCAGGTCCTTGGTCATGGACCCGCTCTCCACCGTCTCGATGCAGACCCGCTCCAGGGTTTCCGCGAACCGCGTCACGTCGGGGGTATGGTCGAACTGGCCCCGGTACGCGAGGCCGCGGGTCCAGGCGAAGATCGACGCGATCGGGTTGGTGCTGGTCTCGCGGCCCTTCTGGTGCTCGCGGAAGTGCCGGGTGACGGTGCCGTGCGCCGCCTCGCTCTCGATGGTCTTGCCGTCCGGGCTCATCAGCACGCTGGTCATCAGGCCGAGGCTGCCGAAGCCCTGCGCCACGATGTCGCTCTGCACATCGCCGTCGTAGTTCTTGCAGGCCCAGACGTAGCCGCCGTTCCACTTCAGCGCCGCGGCGACCATGTCGTCGATCAGGCGATGCTCGTAGGTGAGCTTGCGTTTGGCGAACTCCTCCTTGAACTCGGCGTCGAAGATGGCCTGGAAGATGTCCTTGAAGGTGCCGTCATACGCCTTGAGGATGGTGTTCTTGGTCGAGAGGTAGACGGGGAAGTTGCGCGCCAGGCCGTAGTTGAAGCTGGCGCGGGCGAAGCCCTCGATCGACGGCGACGTGTTGTGCATGCCCATGGCGACGCCGGCGCTCTTGAAGTCGAACACGTCCATCACGATCGGCTCGGCGTTGCTGCCGCTGGGCGCGTAGGTCAGCGTGACCTTGCCGGGTCCCGGGATCTTCATCTCCGTGGCGCGGTAGATGTCGCCGTAGGCATGGCGCCCGATCACGATCGGCTTGGACCAGTGCGGCACCAGGCGCGGCACGTTCTTGCAGATGATCGGCTCGCGGAAGATGGTGCCGTCGAGGATGTTGCGGATGGTGCCGTTCGGGCTGCGCCACATCTTCTTCAGGCCGAACTCCGTCACCCGCGCCTCGTCCGGCGTGATGGTGGCGCACTTGACGCCGACGCCGAACTGCTTGGTGGCGTTGGCGGCGTCGATGGTGACCTGGTCGTCGGTCTGGTCGCGCTTCTCCATGCCGAGGTCGTAGTAGCGCAGGTCGACGTCGAGGTACGGCAGGATCAGCTTGTCCTTGATGAAGCCCCAGATGATCCGCGTCATCTCGTCCCCGTCCATCTCCACGACGGGGGTCGCAACCTTGATCTTCGTCATTGCATCCTCACTCCGGCAGGTCCGCACACGCGCGGCGATCGTGCGGCGGACCATCGCATCAGGGCTTTCGCACGGCAAGGCCGTGGCGTTCTGCCGAGCGGGGCTGGCTGATGGTGGTATGTCAGGTCTAAATCCGAGCCTGATCCGCCATCGTTGGCGGACCGTCTAAAACCGAGACGCCAGGACTGCGGTCCGCATGTGGTGAGGAGCGGAGATTTATTCCTGGCTGCTCATCCGTTCATCCAGGTAGATCGAGCCATGCGAAGCGCTTGTTTGATCACACTAGGGTCAGGACTCATTTGCCGAGCCAGAAGATCACGGTGGCGGCGAGGGTGAT
>CAXSFF010000903.1:0-2375 GCA_964236035.1 uncultured Acetobacteraceae bacterium | reverse complement strand
GCCGGCGATGCCCGCGCGACCCGACGCGCCGTCATCCGGATCGGACCGTCGGCAAACGGCCGCGGCTGGCGGGTGCTGACCTGGGATACCGTGTTTGGCCGGTGACGGAGCCTTTATATTACGTTTTAGCAACGTAACTCAATTGACTTGGTTCAGATAACGACACCGCGGCGCAAACCCCGCCATACCTCGCCTACCAGGAGAATACAGATGACAAAGACCAGCTTCGCACGGCTGACGCAGGCGGCACTGCTTTCTTCCACGATGCTGGCAGCTCCAGGCGTCGCCTTCGCCGACCACAACACCGCGGTCGATGGCAACAACGGAACGCTGCCGCTGCCTACGGGGCAGTACGTGACGCCGCAAGCGGTGACCGGCGCGGTTCAGCAGTTCCTCAACCCCGGCCTGCCTGCGTACCCGAATTTCGTCGCCGGCGAGGCGGTCCGCTCGCAACTCAGCCCGGACGGCGCCACGCTGGCGATCATCTGCGCCGGCCAGAACTCGCTCGACACCGCGGCCGGCACGCTCGACGCGGCCAACTCCACCCAGTACATCTTCCTCTACAACGTGGCAGGCGCCAACAAGACCCAGCCAGTGCTGACCCAGGTCATCAAGCAGCCGAACGCCTTCACGGGCCTGGTCTGGTCGCCGGACGGCAACACGCTGTACGCCGCCGGCGGCAACGACGACGCCGTCTACGTCTACGCCAAAAGCGGCGCGCAACTGGCCGCGGCGGCGCCGATCGCCCTGGGCCACAGCAGCACCCATGGCAACGCCGGCGTCGGGCTCGCCGTGCAGCCCAACGCCGGCGGCCTGGCGATCTCCGTCGACGGCAAGACCCTGGTCGTCGCCAACAACTACAACGACTCGATCAGCGTGATCGACACGGAGTCCAAGACGGTCCGTTACGAGCACGACCTGCGCCCCTACTTCGCCAACAACGAGGGCACACCCGGCGTCGCCGGCGGCACCTATCCGTTTGCCGTCGCCATCAAGGGCAACGGCACGGCCTACGTCACGTCCGACCGGGACCGCGAGGTGGTGGTCGTCGACATCTCCTCACCGACCGCCGGCCGCCTGGTCACGCGCATCAGGCTCGATGGCAACGGCCTCGGCATGACGCTTGACGCGGCGCAATCCAGGCTGTTCGTGGCGCAGGACAATGCCGACCAGGTCGCGGTGATCGACACGGCGGCCAACGCGATCGTGACCAGGATCGACGCCCGCGCCCCGCCGGGGACGATCTCCGGCACGCAAACCGGCGCCGCGACCTATGGCGTGACGCTGTCCCCGGATGGCAACACGCTCTACGCCGTCAACGCCGGCGCGAACTCGATCGCCGTCATCCCGCTGGCTGGGCCTGCCGCGAACACCGTCACGGGCCTGATTCCGACCGCCTACGAACCGCATGACATCACCTTCAGCGCCGATGGCAGCTGGATGTACATCGTGAACGGCAAAAGCGACCAAGGTCCCAACCCGGACCACCTCAACAGCAGCACGGCGCGGCTGACGACCATCACCTACCCGGGCGGCAACGTGGCCGCGAACGCCGCCGCGAACGCCCACAACGAGTACCAGTTCCAGCTCGAACGGGCGACCCTGGTCAGCGCCAGGGTGCCGACGGCGGGAGACCTGCCGAGCCTGACCAACCAGGTCGCCGTCAACAACGCCTACACGGCCGCCCCGATCCCGGGCGACGCGGCGACGATGAGCTTCATGCACTCGAAGATCCAGCACGTGATCTACATCGTCAAGGAGAACCGGACCTACGACCAGATCCTCGGCGACCTCACCAACGGTTCGAACGGCGACGCCCCGCTGACGGCGTTCGGCAAGCGCATCACCCCGAACTTCCACCTGCTGTCCAGCAACTTCGTGACGCTGGACAACTTCATGGACCCGGGCGACGGCAGCATGGACGGCTGGTCCTGGTCGATGGCGGGCCGGGTGACCAACACGGAGACGATCACCCAGCAGATCAACTACGCCTTCGTCAACCGCGGCCTGTCCTATGAGTCCGAAGGCTCCAACCGCAACGTGCCCGTCGGCCTGACCACGGCCGCCGCACGGGACCATGCCACCGGCAGCGCCTACAGCTCGCTTTCGGCGCGCCTTCCGGGTGGCACCGCGAACCTGCTGGCCGGGCCTGGGAACCACGCCGCCACCGACGCCCCTTATGGCGTGCAGCATGGCTACATCTTCGACGCCGTCATCCAAGCCGGCGGGACGGTCCGCAACTATGGCTTCGAGGTCAACAACATCGGCAGCATCGGCACCATCGCGGCGCCCGTGATCGACCCCTTCGCCGCCGGGATCGGACAGGTCGCGCCGCTCAACCCGACGCTCGCCAACAACCTGACCGACGTCTATTT
>CAXSFF010000902.1:0-2377 GCA_964236035.1 uncultured Acetobacteraceae bacterium | reverse complement strand
AGCTGCGCAGCCCTTCGGCGGCATCATGGCCGCCGTCATCCAACATCACGGGAGCCGCCGCCATTTCACCGCGTGCCCGGGCCTCGTCGGCAAGCGTGCGCAGCCTGAGTTCGACGATGGCCGGCACCTTGGACCCGGCGCCGAAACCGGGCGCGCCCTCCCCGGTCAGGGTGGTCGACGCGACCAGCAACTGGTCGACATGCCGGGCATCCGACTCGAACAGGTCGCGATGGGCCGCGTCGCCGGTGGCAAGATAGGTCCGCTGGCTGGCCTCCGCATCCGCCACCGCGCCGACCAGGGCCGCCGTGTCCGTGCTGAGCAGGCCGGCCTGCTGGGCCGAGGCGGCAGCGCCGCCGACCTGGTGCAACGACGTGACTGCCCAGCCGAACGCCGCCGCGAACGCGCCCGCCATGGCGAGGGCCGGAACCGCCGCGAGCGGCGCGATCCAGCGGCGCCGGCGCGTTGCCAGCGAGAGGCGGGCCGCCTCCCGTCCGCGTTCGATGATGCCGGCGGCGTTGTGCTCGGCGGCGGTCGCAAGGTTGGCGTCGACGGCATCGAGCAGCGCCGTCAATCCGAGCTGCTTCGACACGATGGCGTCAAAGGACGGGGCGCCGCACACCTGTTGCCGTTCGGCCAAGCCCTGCGCCGCCGCCGTGATGGCGATCAGCCGCGGGCGGTCCTGTTCACAGACGAGGTCCTGCAGCAACTGGGCCGCGGCGAGGCCGTCCACCTCGGGCATGTGGTAGTCCAGCAGCGCCAGGTCGTAGCGGCGGGTGCGCAGCCGGCGCACGGCTTCCAGGCCACCGGTGACCATCTCCGCTTCATAGCCGCGGCTGGCCAGCGCAGCCCGCAGCAGCTCGCCCTGCAGCTCATCGTCCTCTGCGATCAGGATGCGTTGCGGCATGGTGGCTCCTTGCAAGACGCCGGGCACGTGGTCTCCAAGCCTGGCAACCATCGCAGGGCCTGGTTACGGCGGAGTTAAGATAGAGGCGGGTGACTTGCCGGCTGGGAGATGCCATGACGCCGTTCGCAGTGCGAACACAGGAGGCAACGACGTGCCGAACACCGACGACGAGGCGGTCACGGGCAAATCCGGTGATCAACGGAGCTTCGTCATCGCCCTCGCCCGCGGCTTGTCGGTCATGACGGCGTTCAACGGCCAGAACGACGCGATGACGCTGTCGGATGTCGCCCGCCGGGTCGACCTGCCGCGTGCCACCGTGCGCCGCTGTTTGCTGACCTTGCAGGCGCTCGACTACGTCGAATTGGATGGACGCTACTTCTCGCTGTCGCCGCAGGTGCTGACGCTGGCGCGGGCGTACTTGTCATCCTCGATCCTGCCGCAGGTGGCGCAGCCCTTCCTGGAACGGGTGAGCGAGGCCATCGGCGAGAGCTGTTCGGTGTCGATCCTACATGGGGTCGAGGTGATCTACATCGCGCGGTCCAGCCGCCGCCGCATGGCGTCGCTGCACCGCGACGTGGGCACCCACCTGCCGGCGCATTGCACCTCGATGGGCCGGGTGCTGCTTGCCGCCCTGACGCCGGGCGAACTCGACCGCTTCTTCGCCACGGCCGCGTTGGAGCGTTTCACGCCGCACACCATCACCTCGGAGCCGGCGCTGCGGGTGATCCTGGCGGAGATCGCGGCGGCAGGGATGTGCGAGGTCGACCAGGAGCTGGAGTTCGACCTGCGCTCGATGGCGATCCCCGTGCGCAACGCCGCCGGGCGGGTGGTCGCGGCGATGAACGTGAGCACCCATGCCGGCCGCCTCGAACATGATCGCATGATGGCGGAGTACTTGGCGGTGATGCGTGCGGCTGCCGCCGACATGCGACCATTGCTGATCGGCTGAGCACCCATTGTTGGCGGGTTGGCCACGGCTTATAATCTGTTCACAATACCAATATTCCGTGCGCATAGCGCACAAACGTCAGGAGACTCCGCCGATGCTGCGCAAGGAACAGAACGAGCTGCTGACCCAGACTGGCCCGGGGACGCCGATGGGCGCCATGTTCCGCAGCTACTGGATGCCGGCCTTGCTCGCCGAGGAGCTGCCCGAACCCGGCTGTCCGCCGGTGCGCGTCAAGCTACTGTCCGAGCGCCTGCTGGCGTTCCGCGACAGCGAGGGCCGCCTTGGTTTGATCGACGAGTTCTGCGCCCATCGCGGCGTGTCGCTGTGGTTCGCCCGCAACGAGGACGGCGGCCTGCGCTGCCCCTATCACGGCTGGAAGTACGACACCCAGGGCCGCTGCCTCGACATCCCGTCGGAGCCGGCCGAAAGCGGCATGTGCGGCCGCATCCGCCTCACCTCCTACCCGCTGGTCGAGCGCGGCGGCATCCTGTGGACCTACATGGGCGCGCCGGAGACGCAGCCGG
>CAXSFF010000901.1:0-2379 GCA_964236035.1 uncultured Acetobacteraceae bacterium | reverse complement strand
TCGGTGCAGGCGGTCGTGCTGCGCCTGCTGGCCGACCTGCGGCAGCGGCTCGGCATGAGCTACCTGTTCGTGTCGCACGACCTGAACGTGGTGCGGCTGCTGTGTGACCGCATCGCCGTTATGTATCTCGGCCGCATCGTCGAGCAGGCTCCGGCCGAGGCGCTGTTCCGCAATCCGCGCCATCCCTACACGGCCGCCTTGCTGGCCTCGATCCCCGACCCGGCCCGCCGCGGCCGGCGCCCGTGGCGGCTGGAAGGCTCGGCCACGAGCCCGATCAATCCGGCACTCAACGTCTGTCGCTTCGCCGGACGCTGCCCGCGCGAGCAGCCGGTGTGCACGCAGGAGATGCCGACGCTTCGGCCAATCGGCCCCGATGCTCACCATAGCGCCGCGTGCCATTTCGCCGACATGGCGGCACCTATCGTTCCCGTCCAAGGAGAAGCCATCGCATGACCGCCAACTCGGAGATCAGCCGCCTCGACGCAGTCACCTTGGCCCGCCGGATACGCACGCGCGAGCTGTCGGCCGTGGAAGTGACGGAGGCGGCGCTCGCCCGGATGGAGGCGACCGAGCCGCATCTGCACGCCTTCTGCACGCCGGCGCCCGAGCTGGCGCGGCAGACGGCGCGCGCGGTCGAGCAGCGGATCATGGCCGGCGAGGAGGTGGGACCGCTGGCCGGCGTCCCGGTCGGGATCAAGGACTTGGTCGCCACCAAGGACCTGCGCACGGCGATGGGCTCGCCGCTCTATCGTGACTTCATACCCGATGAGGACGACATCGTGGTCGAGCGGCTGAAGGCAGCCGGGGCGGTGATCGTCGGCAAGACCAACGTGCCGGAATTCGGCTACAGCGGCGTGGGCCACAGCCCGATTGCGCCCACCACGCACAATCCGTGGAACCTCGCGCTGACCCCGGGCGGCAGCAGCGCCGGATCGGGCGCCTCGGTAGCAGCCGGCGTCACCCCGTTCGCGATCGGCAGCGACGGCGGCGGCTCCGTACGCATCCCGGCGGCGCATTGCGGCCTGGTAGGCATGAAGGCGTCGATGGGCCGGGTGCCGCTTTATCCCGGCTGCCGCGACGAACGCTATCCCGGCGTGTCGAGCTGGGAGAGCCTGGAGCATATCGGGCCGATGAGCCGGACCGTGGCCGATGCTGCCCTTATGCTGGGCGTGATCGCCGGCCCCGATCCGCGCGACCGGCTGTCGATCCCGGCGGCCGATTTCGGGTGGCTCGATGCCGCCCGCGCCGGTGACCTCAAGGGCAAGCGGATCGCTTACAGCGCCGACTGGGGCTATGCCGCCGTGGACCCCGAGGTGCGGCGCGTGGTGGGCGAGGCGGTGCGGGTGTTCGAGACCGACCTCGGCTGCACGGTGGAGGCCGCCGATCCTGGCTGGCCTGACCCATACGAGACGTTCTGGGCCTTGGTCGCGCTGGAGACCGACCTGCGCGGCCTGCGCGAGATGGCGCGGGGCCACCGGCATGAGATGTCGCCGCACCTGGTTGCCTTCCTCGACCGCGGCTGGACCGCCGAGGAGTTCACCGACGCGATCACCGCGCGCAAGGCGGTGTGCAACAGGATGTGGCGCTTCATGCGGAACTACGACCTGCTGCTGACGCCGACGCTCGCGGTGCCACCCTTCCCGCTCTACACGCAGGGGCCGGAGATCATCGACGGGCGCATGGTCGCGCCGACGCAATGGCTCTGCTTCACCTTCCCGATGAACATGACCGGGCAGCCCGCCGCCACGGTGCCGGCGGGCTTTACCCAAGATGGCTTACCAGTCGGCCTGCAGATCATCGGCCGGCATCTGGCCGATCAGTCGGTTCTGCAGGCCTGTGCCGCCTTCGAGACCGCCCGGCCCTGGCGCAACCGCTGGCCGGCGCTGCTCGGCGAGCTTGGCCTTTGACCCCGCTTTTCAGGAGGCCGTCCCGCATGACCATCAGCCGCCGATCCCTTCTGGCCGGATCAATCCTCGCCCCGGCCGCGTTGTCGCAGCCGCGTGAGGCACGCGCCGCCACCCCGGCGGACGTGCTGGTCGTGGTCGGCGAGCAGGGACCGAACTCGCTCGACACCCACGTACCGACCGCGAACGACTACAGCCGCCTGGTGGCTTGGAACGTCTACGACAAGCTCGTCAGCCACGGCGTGAAGCAACTCGACAACGGTGCCATGGGCTACGACGTCAGCGTCATGCAGCCCGAGCTGGCGGAAAGCTGGGACATCAGCCCCGACGGCAAGACGATCGTGTTCCACCTGCGCCAGAACGCGACGTTCCACGACGGCAGCCCGGTGACGGCCGACGATGTGAAATGGTCGTTCGACCGTGCCGTCTCGGTTGGCGGCTTCGCCACGGTGCAGATGGCGGCGGGCTCGCTGAC
>CAXSFF010000900.1:0-2388 GCA_964236035.1 uncultured Acetobacteraceae bacterium | reverse complement strand
CGGCGACTTTATGCCGTTGCACGCGATCACCGAGGAACACTACGACCGCATTTTCGCGGCCAATGTCAAAGGAACACTGTTTACGGTGCAAAAAGCTCTACCGCTGCTGCGGGACGGCGCATCGGTTATCCTGACTGGCTCGACGGCCGCTACCACGGGAACACCAGCGTTCAGCGTCTACAGCGCCAGCAAGGCGGCCATCCGGAGCTTCGCCCGCAGTTGGATTGTCGATCTGGCATCACGCCGCATTCGCGTGAACGTTCTGGTGCCGGGAGCGACCTCGACGCCGGGCTTCCACGGACTCACCCAGACCGAGGAGCAAAGCCAGGCGTTCATAAGTGCGTCGGAAGCCGCGACGCCGCTCGGCCGGATGGGAAACCCTGACGAGATCGCCGGGGCCGCCCTCTTCCTCGCTTCGGACGAGAGCAGCTTCGTCAACGGCAGCGAGCTGTTCGTTGATGGAGGGTCGGCACAGATCTGAAGTCCGATTCGCTCGCAACCAAAAGGCTATGATGGCCGCAAGTGCCACTGACCTGCCTCCCTGAGGTCTGGACCCAATCAGCACCTTGCCTCAACAACTTTCAGACGCCCGGCAGGTCGGGCCACGACCGGTAGGTGTACCATTTCGGCAAACGACCGAGGCTGTTGAAAAACTCGACCTCGTGAGAAGCACCTCAACAAGATTTTGTTTAGCCAGCCGCAAAAAGCAGAATAGTGCACGATGCAGGGATTTGAAGAACTATTCTTGCAGGCAGCCATCTTGCCGACGGACACGAGCGACTTTTTTAACAGTCTCGTTCGTTTGTCGGACAGCCAAATGCGGCGTCAGCCATCACACGGATCGTAAGGCTCCGCCTTTCAGCTACGTTCAAACTTAGTAGCCTTCTGCACCTCCGCTTCTCGCCAAGGATTGCAGAAGTGGACATCTCGGCATTAGCTCGGTGCGGGGATACGAACGATGACCGTGATCTCGAAGTCGAAGCCGGCAAGCCAGTTCACGCCTACCGCGGTCCAATTCGGATAAGGGGGCTCACCGATTTCTGCCGTGCGCACAGCCATCACCGTCTCGAACTGGTTGGCTGGGTCGGTGTGGAAGGTGGTGACATCAATCACGTCGTCGAAGGTGCAGCCCGCCGCTGCCAGCACGGCATTCAGGTTGACGAAGGCGCGTCGGACCTGGTCCTCGAACACTGGCTCGGACGAGCCGTCGTCACGGCTGCCGACTTGGCCCGAAACGAACAACAGGTCACCGGAGCGGATAGCGGCAGAGTAGCGGTGCTCGTCATACAGCGCCTGCCGGTTGGCTGGGAAGATCGCGTCGCGTTTGGGCATGTCCAGTTCCTTTTCAGACCAGGTGATCGAATGCGTTGGCGCGGACGCTGCCGCGCGTCGCCGCCTTGCGGTCCTTGCATCCCGGAGGCAAGTTGACATACGCTCCGTATGTCAGGTAATATTTGCATACGAGCCGTATGTCAATCGGCGCACGTCGGATTGCTGAAGGAGTTGACTGTGGCGACGGGACGACGCGCGGAAACCATGGCGGAGAACCGGGAAAAGCTCGTGCGCGCCGCGCGGCAGGCGTTCGCGGCCCGAGGCTACGCAGCCGCTTCGATGGACGAGCTAACGGCCTCGGCCGGGCTAACGCGCGGCGCGCTGTATCACAACTTCGGCGACAAGAAGGGTCTACTATGGGCTGTGGTCGAACAGATCGATGCGGAGATGGCGGAGCGCTTGCAGGCGATCCGCGAGGGAGCAGCGAGCATCTGGCAGGGTCTGCTGGACGAGAGTGCTGCTTATATAACGATGGCGCTTGAACCCGAAATCCAGCGCATCATGCTGCTCGACGGACCCGCGGTGCTCGGTGACCCGTCCAGGTGGCCCGGCCAGAATACTTGCTTAGAACTCACGACGCACACGGTCCGGCTGCTGATCGGGGAAGGAATTGTGCATCCAATCGACGCAGAAGCCGCGGCGCGTCTGCTGAACGGCGCGGCACTAAGCGCTGCGCTCTGGATCGCCGCCGCTGCTGATCCCCCTGCCGTATTAGATAAAGCCATCGGCGCATTCCAGCAACTCGCGGCCGGCCTGCTGTGGGACGCGCCTTAACAGCGGCTCTGGCTAGCCAAAATGGCAACCACCGCTTTCGGGGCACCTCATGCAGTACGTGACCTTCCGGTTCTGGTCGTCACTGACATCCTGATCGTGCCCGCCTGGGCGTCGTTTGACGGACAGCCGTCCTGTACGGCCTCACGCGTCACAAGGGTCGCCTGGGTCCGATCCCAGCTATGGCCGTACTTGATGGAGGCTGTGGGAAAAGGCTGTGGCCTTGGCTAGCAAGGCTGTTCAGTTCTCTCGAAGGGTCAGGAGGTTGAGCAGGTTATCGACACC
>CAXSFF010000899.1:0-2396 GCA_964236035.1 uncultured Acetobacteraceae bacterium | reverse complement strand
GTGTCGCGTGCGGCCACCCCTCCTCCCGGCCTCCTCCCGCAAGGGGAGGAGGAGCAATGCATCATTCGCTACGAGGTCGCGGAACCAACCCGTGGGACGGCATGTTGTGCGGCGATGAGCAACCCATCCAAGCAGCAAGACGACGCCAAGCCATCTAGTGACGAGGTGCCCGCCGATCCCGGCGTACCCGCGGAGGCGGACGAGGAGGCGACAGGCAGTCCGGACGGCGGGCGTCAGCAGAGCGAGACAGCTCCCTTCAAGCCCTGAGACCCGTGTTCAATCCGCTTGCCGCCATAGGAAGGTCAGCTCGTGCTTGTTGTGGAACAGATGCGTGACCAAGCTCCGCGGGATCGCCCTGAAGCCATCCACCGCCGCATGGTCGGTCGGCTCCTGCAGCTTGATCGTGCAGACGATGTATCCTGCGGCATCGGCGGCGATCCAAGCCTTCACCAGCGTCAGTAGCCGGGCAGGGTAGGCGATCACGTCGCTGACCAGCCAGTCCACCTTGTATGGCGGCAGTGCAAATGCGCTGCCCTCCTGCCAGGTCACGCCGGGCAGCGCCGCCACCGCCGGGTCGAGCGGCGCCTTGTCGATCGCCAGCACGCTGGCGCCCGATCGCGCCGCCGCCCACGTCCATCCGCCAGGCGCGGCGCCCAGGTCGAGGCAGCTTTCCCCCGCTTGCGGCCAAGCGCCCAGGCGGGTGCAGGCTTCCCAAAGTTTGAGGTACGCGCGGCTTGGCGGGCTGATGCGGTCCTCGACGAACAGCACTTCGCCGTTGGGGAACGGGCTGGTCTTGGTCGGGCTGGCGAGCAGGCGGTCCGGCGCCAGCAGGGTCCAGGCCCCCAGGTGCGCCGTCGGCATCGCCTGCGGGAACACCAGCCTGCGGGCGCTGACGGGCGGCAGCCGGTCGTGGATCAGGGCGCTGCGCCGGTGATGCTCCGCCGCGTAGCCGGCCCAGTTGCGCTGCATCCCGCGCAAGGCGTCGCTGGCGGCCTTCACCGACTCGATCGCGATCTCGACGGGGGCGGTCCACGCGTCCAGCGCCCATGCGCTCGGCTGCGGCGGGTCCGGCGACAGCGCCAGCCTGCCGTGCCACGTAATGGCGATGCCGGCGCGGTCCAACTCCTCGGCAAGCGGCCGCTCGAAGCCTTGCGCCGCGAGATAGGCGCTGCGGATCAACGGCGCAGCGCGGTCAGGCCCAGCAGCAGCCATCCGAGCATCAGCAGGGTGCCGCCAACCGGCGCCAGCGGGCCCGTGCCGATGCCGCCCAACACCGACGCGTACACCGCGCCGCAGAACGCCGGCACCCCAAGCGCGAACGCCGCGCCGGCGAGCTGCACCAGCGCGCCGGGCCGCCGCTGCGCCCAGATGCCGCAGGCGACCAGCGCCAGCGCGTGCCAGCCCTGCATCTGCACGGCGCTGTCGACTGCCCGCAATTGCCCCGGCGTCAGGTCCGTCAGGGCATGGGCTGCGAGCGCCGCCATCCCGACCGCGGTCAGCCCCGCCAGGCCGCCCAGCCCGATCCATAGTCGATACATCTGCCTGGTCCACCTTCCGCCCGCCGCATCCGCGCTCTAGATAGCAGGCATGCCCCGCGGCGGAGACCTGTTTCCCGAGATCGGCCCCTTCGAGACCGGCTACATGCCCGTCTCCGGCGGCCACGTCATGTATTGGGAGCAGGTCGGCCACCCCCGCGGCCAGCCGGTGCTGTTCTTGCACGGCGGACCCGGCGCCGGTGCCGGCGCGGTGCACCGCCGGTTCTTCGACCCCGGCTTCTGGCGCGTGGTGATCTTCGACCAGCGCGGCGCCGGCCGCTCCCGCCCGCTCGGCAGCCTCGCCGCCAACACCACGGGCGACCTGGTGGACGATATCGAGCAGCTGCGCCGCCATCTCGACATCGACCGCTGGCTGCTGTTCGGCGGCTCCTGGGGTTCCACCCTGGCGCTGGCCTATGCCCAGGCGCATCCGGACCGGGTGCGCGGCCTGGTGCTGCGGGGCGTGTTCCTCGGCCGCCGGGTCGAGGTCGACTGGTTCCTGCACGGGCTGGCGGCGATCTTCCCGGACGCCCATGCCAACTTCGTGCAGTTCCTGCCGGAGGGCGAGCGGGACGACGTGCTGGGCGCCTACCTGCGCCGGCTGAACGACCCCGACCCGATGGTGCACATGTCCGCCGCCCGCGCCTGGTCGATCTACGAAGGATCGTGCAGCACCTTGCTGCCCAGCCCTGACACGGTGGCGTCGTTCGCGCAGGACCGCACGGCGCTCGGCCTGGCGCGGATCGAGGCGCACTACTTCGTGCATGACCTGTTCCTGCCGCCCGAGGGCCTGCTCGGCCGCATGGACCGCATCGGCCACCTGCCGGCGGAGATCGTGCAGGGCCGCTACGACATGGTGTG
>CAXSFF010000898.1:0-2398 GCA_964236035.1 uncultured Acetobacteraceae bacterium | reverse complement strand
AGCGACGCCAGCCCGGTGCGGTCGAACTTCACCGCCATCTCCTCATGCGAGGAGTTCGAGGCCACCCGGAACGGCAGCCCGAGCGCCGCCGTGGCCCGCAAGGCGGCGTGGGCGCCGGGCATCGCCTCCACCTCGGTGGCCAGCATCTCGATCAGTCGGCCGCACAGGTGGTCCACCCAACCTAGCGGCACAGGGCGGCCAAGCCTGGCCTCGATGATCGGCGGGATGTCCGACAGGCGCCGGCCGACGAACAGGGCGGAACTCTCGGCCTGGGTCATCGGCCAGCCCAGCGCCGTGATCTCGCGCGCCACGATGCGGTTGGACGGACCCTCGCTGTCCACCAGCACGCCGTCGCAATCGAAGATCACCAGGCGGAGCGGCAACTTGGTCAAACGGGCTCCAGCGCCGGGGCGCTCACGGGCGCGGCAGCGTCGGCCTGCTGGGCAGTGCCGGCGCGGGCATGCGGGCAGTCCTTGTGGGCCGCCGGGCACGTGCGGCCGCCGGCCCAACTGCACAAGCCGGGGCCGCGGCCCAGCGCCGTGCGGACGATGCCGGCGAGCGCCTCGATGAACGCCGGGTCGGAGTTCTGGGCGGGGGCGCGGTAATAGCCGGGGACGCCGGCGTGACGGGCGACCTCGGCGTATTCCACGTCCAGCTCCACCAGCGTCTCGGAATGCTCGGACACGAAGGCGATCGGCACCACCAGGATGGCGACCTGGTCGCGCGCCGCCTCGGCGATGGCGTGCTCGGTGCTGGGATCGAGCCATTTCTGCGGCGTGGCGCGCGACTGGTAGCAGATCGACCAGTCCAGCCCGGGAATGCCCAGGCGGCGGGCCACGGCGGCGGCGGTGCGCTCGATCTGGAACTGGTAGGGGTCGCCACGCTTGACGATGGTCTCCGGCAGGCCGTGCGCGGAGAACAGCACCCGCAGCTTCGCCCGCCCGGCCAGGTCGGCGACCGCGGCGTCGTAGGCGCGGCGGACGCCATCGGCGGTGGCGGCGATGTAGCCGGGCTCGGCATGGTAGCAGCACACGGAGGTCACGTCGGCCACCAGGCCGGCCTGGGCCGCCGCGTCGCGCCAGTCGGACAGCGAGCTTCCCGTCGTGGTGGTGGAGAACTGCGGATACAGCGGCAGCAACAGCACCCGGTCCGGATGCCAGTCCCGCACCGCCTTCGCCACGGGGCCGCTGAACGGGTGCCAGTAGCGCATCGCCACGAAGCAGCGGGCGTCATACTCGGGCAACGCCGCCTGCAACGCACGGGCCTGCTCGTTGGTAAGACCCAGCAGAGGCGAGCTGCCGCCCAGGATGGCGTAGTTCGCGGTGGCGGGCTTGGTGCGCCGGTAGGCGATCAGCCGGGCCAGGAAGAAGCGCACGAAAAACGGCACTCGCAGGATCGCCGGGTCCTTGAACAGGTTGACCAGGAACGGCCGCACCGACGCTGGCTTGTCCGGGGCGCCGAGGTTGAACAGGACGATGGCCAGGCGCTGCGTGCTCATGCCATCGGAAGTGGCGGGTGAAGCCTCCGCTTCAAGCCGTAGGCCCGAGTCAGGCATCGCGCACCATGCGGACCAGCTCCGCCACGTGCTCCGGCGGGGTCTGCGGCACGATGCCGTGGCCGAGGTTGACGATCGCCGGCCGCCCGCGCCATGCGCCCAGCACGGTGCGCGCCGCGTCCGCCAGCGCCATGCCCCCAGCCACCAGCGCCAGCGGGTCGATGTTGCCTTGCACCGCCACACCGGGCTTCACCTGCGCCGCGGCGTGCGCCGGGTCGGCGCCCGTGTCGACGCCGACGCCCTGCACGCCTGTGACGGCGGCGTACTCGGCCAGCAGCGAGCCGGCCAGGCGCGGGAAGCCGATCACCGGCACGCCGGGCCGCAACGCCGCCAGCGCCGCCACGATCTGCCGCGTCGGCTCGATCACGAAGCGGCGGAACAAGGCGGCGGGCAGCACCCCGGCCCAGCTGTCGAACAGCATCACCACGTCGGCGCCGGCCTCGATCTGTGCGGCCAGGTAGGCGATGGTCTGCTGCACCACCAGCGCCATCATGGCGTCGAACAGCGCCGGGTCGCGGTAGGCCAGGCTGCGGATTTCGGTGAAGTCGCGCGAGCCGCGGCCCTCGATCATGTAGCATAGCACCGTCCATGGGCTGCCGGCGAAGCCGATCAGCGTCGTCTCCGGCGGCAATTCCGTCCGCACGCGGCTGACGGTGCGCAGGATCGGCGCCACGATATCGTCGAAGCGGCTGGTGCTGAGCGCCGCCAGCCCGGCGGCGTCGCGGATCGGCTTGAGGATCGGGCCTTCGCCCTCGGCGAACCGCAGGTCCTGCCCCAGCGCGTGCGGCAATATCAGGATGTCGCTGAACAGGATGGCGGCATCGAAGCCGTAGCGGCGGATCG
>CAXSFF010000897.1:0-2398 GCA_964236035.1 uncultured Acetobacteraceae bacterium | reverse complement strand
GCCGGAGATGGCGTCGCCGACCAGCACCCGGTCGCCCTGGCGCACGGTGATGCTGGACTGCGCCCGCGCCCAGATGCGGTCGAGGAACCTGCCATCCGTCTTCGGCGGCAGCCCGGCGGTGCGGGCGGCGTCGGCGGCGTCGGCGAACGACAGCCGGAGCGACGCCTCGGTCGGCGGCGGCTTGCTGGCGAACTGCGCCAAGGCGGGCGGCGCACCCGGCAGGTCGCCGAGCGGGCGGCCGGACTCCAGCGCCGTGGTGGCGCCCTGCAACGCGATCATCCGCGCCGCGCCTGACGTCAGCGACTCGATCTGGGTGCTGTTCTTGGCGGCGGCGGCGATGCGCTGGTCCTGCTTGGCGATCTGGTCCTGCACGCGGGCGGCATCGGCCTGCGCCGCCTCGCCGATCTGGTTCTGCCGTGCCACCAGCTGGTCGATGCGCCCGGCCATCGCCGCGATCTCGGCGCGGCCCGGCGGGTCGAGCGGCACCGGCGGCGGCGGCTTCTGCTCGAACGCCGCCTCGCGCTGGTCCACTGCACCCAGGCGCTGGTCGAGCGCGGTCAGGCGCTGGTCGAGCGCGTCGAAGGTGGTCAGGCGTTGCTCGGCCGCGGCGAGCCTCTGGTCCAGTTCGGCCAGCTTCTGCTGCAACGGGCGCAGGTCGGGCGGCGGGACGGGCAACGGCCGCGCCTCGACCGACTTCAACCGCGGATCGAGTGCCCCGACCTGTTGATTGACGGACGCGACCTGCTGGTCGAGGCCATCCAGGCGCTGGGCGGTGTCGCCGGCGACCGTGCGGCTCTGCCAGAACAGGTATCCGGCCCCCAGCAGCAACAGCGCGCTGACGCCCAGCAGCACCCCCGCCGCGGCAGACCGCCTGGCAGCCGGCTTGGCGCCCGAACGCAACACGGTCTCTTCCGGCGGGACCTGGGCCGGCGCCATGACAGGTATGGCATTGGGATGCGGCTCATGCCCCAGCCCAGGATGCGGAACGGTTTCCTCAGGTGGTATCTGGGCCGGGACCGTCTCGGCTGGCAGGATGTGGTCGGCGTCGGTCGAGCCAGGCCCATGGCCCTCGGGAACGTCAGTCATAGCAGCGCCAGGACCCCATCTGATGTTGGCCGCACGGAGACACGGACGGCTCGAAACGGCAAGCCCCGCAGCGCCGCGGCGGCGTCCGCTCCAATCGTCAAAGCCTCGGTCCGCGTCAAGGTGGCTGCCAGCGCGCCCGGCAGCAGGCGGGTGAACACGCGCGCGGTCTCCGCCGAGAAGAACAAGACCGCCCGCACGCCGGAGCGCAACGCCGCCGCGGCGGGTTCAGGGAACGCCGCGACCCCTACCGCGGCATAGACGGCATGGTGGTGCACGCGAAAGCCAGCCTGGCGCAGCGTCGTGGCGAGCCCACCGCCCTGCCCCTGCCCGGACGCCAGTAGCAGCGGGCCTTGCGCCGGGTCGAACAGGGTCGGGGCCAGCGCCGCCAGCGCCGCCGCGTCGCCGCCGGCGCTGTGCACGGTGTTGAACCCGGCGCTGCGGGCGCGTTCGGCGGTGTGGTCGCCGACGGCCAGCAGCGGTGTCGCGTGCAGGCTGGCGGGCAAGCCGGCAAGCGCGTTGCCGCTGGTGACGAGCACGCCCTGCACGGGCTCGGCGGGATGGTCGGCGGGGAGGGTCCGCACCGTCAGGAACGGCGCCACCACACTTGCCAGGCCGAGCTGCCGCAGCCGGGCCGCCGTCTCGCCGGCGCCGGGCTGGGGCCGGGTGATGAGCACCAAACCAGGGTCAGGCAAATATGTCCGCCGGGCTGTCCCGCCGCAGGCTGCGCCCCAGTTCCGCCCCAAGCCGCTCCGCGTCGGCGGCGGCGCCGTGCAGGCTGCGGCGCAGCAGGAACGAGCCGTCCGCCCGCGCCACCAGCCCCGCCAGATGCAGCCGCCCGTCCGGAAGCAGCCGCCCGTGGCCGCCGATCGGCGTCTTGCACGAGCCGTCGAGCAGCGCCAGCAGCGCCCGCTCGGCGGTGGAGACGGCGCGCGCCACGGGGTCCTCGATGCCGGCCAGCAGCTCGCGCAGGTCCATGTCGTCCTCCCGCACGGTGACGCCGACGATGCCCTGACCGGCGCTGGGCACCATGACGTCCGGGTCCAGCGCCTGGATGGCGATGTCGGTCATCGATGTGTCGGTGATACCCAGCCGCCGCAGCCCCGACATCGCCAGCAGGGTCGCGTCGGCGTCGCCGCGGCGGATCTTGTCGATGCGCGGCTGCACGTTGCCGCGCAGCAGCACGGTCCGCAGGTCGGGCCGCGCGTGCAGCAGGATCGCCTGCCGCCGCACGGAGTTGGTGCCGATCACCCCGCCCGGCGGCAGGGCGCCCCATGGGTCCGCCGGGTCGAGGGGGCCGCATCGTGGGCCGAGG
>CAXSFF010000896.1:0-2399 GCA_964236035.1 uncultured Acetobacteraceae bacterium | reverse complement strand
GCTATTGCCCTAGGTTATGTTTGGATCTTGCAATCTCTGCTCAAGTGCTGTCTGGCATGTCACTTGGATCCGGGTACTTGGGATTAGGATCGTGCTGCTTTGCCGAGCAGTGCTGGCAAGCGTGCAGGGAGTCGAGCGGAACGATGGAAAAGAGTTTGAAAGCGTTTCGGGACATGACCGAGGTCGAACAGGCAGCGCTGTTTCAGTGCATCCAGGCTCATGCGACGAAGCTTCAGGAGCAGGCCTACACGGAGTTTCACAGCTGGTGTCATGTGAAGATGAGCAAGCAGCATGACATGCACCCGCTCTCGATTGCGAGCATCACCGAGCAAGCCTGGCATGAGGCACTTGATGCCAGAGTAAACGTTGAGTATCGTGGAAAGTTATTGTAGATCTACAACAGGAGCTTTGGGCGCGATATGCTTCAAAGCCGATGTCGGATCTGTTGCTGTGCGTGGCCAATTGCTGAAACCATTCCAGAACGTCTCCTGCGCCATATCATCAAGCAGGGCCGCAGACGCCGGCAGAAGGCGTCGGGCCATGGCCGAAGCCGACATCAGCCGGTTCAAGCGGGGGAACGGGGGCGGGTCAGGCTCGCGCACAGACTCATCGACGCGGGGCAGGGATCGCTTTCGTCGTTAGCGTCCTGAGCCGCGCGCCCCAGCTCGGATGCTCGCAATGCGTCCGCTCGATGCCAGCGGCCCCGTGCGTCGATCTGTCAGCAGGCAAGGCTGAGCTCCCCTCACGCTGGCCATTGCAATGACCCAGGCGGGCCATCGGAACCTTTGGCCAGCCACGTCCAGACCCGTCAGGGAGGAAGCCCCTCCTGGGCCGGCTTTCTTGAAGGAATGCAGGTCCAGGGGCGCTGCCCCTGGCGGAGTTTGAGGCAGAGCCTCAACCTTGCCTGACCGGTCACTCCAGGAAGCAGTCGGCATGAGGTGAAAACCGGTGGAGGCAGGTGTTTCACGCCCGTCCTCCAGCTCACACAACAGGGCCGCCCGGAACCACATCCTCCTGCACGGCCTCATGAACCTGCGCGCGGTGACGCAACAGGTGATCGGCGAGCACGCAAGCGACCATGGCCTCGCCAACCGGCACCGCGCGGATGCCGACGCAGGGATCGTGACGACCGGTGGTGGATACTTCCACGTTGTGCCCGGAACGGTCCACGGACGCCCGCGGCAGCAGGATCGAGCTGGTGGGCTTGACTGCAAGCCGCACCACGATGGCCTGGCCGGTGGAGATGCCGCCCAGCACGCCGCCGGCATGATTGGACAGGAAGCCGACCGAGCCGTCCGGCGTCATGCGCATCTCGTCGGCGTTCTGCGCGCCGGTCAGCCCGGCCGCCGCGAACCCGTCGCCGATCTCCACGCCCTTGACGGCGTTGATGCTCATCAGTGCCCCGGCCAGCTCGGCATCGAGCTTGCCGTAAAGCGGTGCGCCCAGCCCGGGCGGTACCCCATCGGCGTGGACCTCCACCACCGCGCCCAGGCTGTTGCCGGACCTGCGCAGGTCGAGCAGCCTGTCCGCCCAACGCAGGGCAGCCCGGGCGTCGGGCGAGAAGAAGTCGTTGCGCCCCACCTCGTCCCAGTCCCACTGGTCCCGGTCCACGACGTCGCCGCCCATCGCCACCAGGGCGCCACGCACCATGACCTGGCTGCCGATGATCTTGCGGGCGATGGCACCCGCCGCGACCCGCATCGCGGTCTCGCGCGCACTCGACCGGCCACCGCCGCGGTGGTCGCGTATGCCGTATTTCATCTGGTAGGTGACGTCGGCATGGCCGGGGCGGAACTGCTCGGCGATGGCGCCGTAGTCCGCCGACCTCTGGTCCTGGTTGCGGATCTCAAGCGCAATCGGGGTGCCAGTGGTCAGGCCCTCGAACACGCCCGACAGGATGCGGACCTCGTCGGGCTCGCGGCGCTGCGTCACGAAGCGCGAGGTGCCGGGGCGGCGCACGTCAAGCCATGGCTGGATGTCCGCTTCGGCGAGCGCGAGACGCGGCGGACAACCATCGACCACGCAGCCGAGCGCCGTGCCGTGGCTCTCGCCCCAGGTCGTCACCCGGAACAGGTGTCCGAACGTGTTGTGGCTCAATGCGCTGTCCTAGGCTCGGCGGCGGCGTTGCAGAAGCAGCCCGCCTCGATAGCTTGGCCGCGGCTGAGGTGAACAGTCTGTGCAGCGAGGGGGTGCCGCACGGAAGGATCAGCGAGCCGCATCAGCCGCAAGTGCGACATCTGCCCGCGCGCCGCGCACGCCTTTTGCCAGGGCGCGCACCTGGTCGAGCACGCGCGCGACTGTCTCCGGCCCTGCCCTGCCCTGGCCGTCCAGGCTGGCCGCCAGGGTGTCGCACAGCGCCGAGCCCACCACCGCCGCGTCCGCCACCCGCGCCGCCGCCG
>CAXSFF010000895.1:0-2406 GCA_964236035.1 uncultured Acetobacteraceae bacterium | reverse complement strand
AGGGCGGCGATGCAGGAGGACGCCGATTTCATCATGGTGCAGCACCGTCCGGACCTGCTGAGCTGGGGCGAGCTGGCCGGCCTGTTGCGGACCTTGACGCGGCAGCGGCGCGCGGTGGCCGTGACCCTTCACGCGCTGGCGGAGCTTTCGCCGCAGGATCGGCCAGTGGCCGCCGATGCCCTCGCCGGCGTCGCGCGCGTGCTGGTTGCCAGCGTGGCTGACATGAACCGGCTGGCCGATCTTGGCCTGGCGGAGGCCGCCGCGCTGTTCAGGCCCGGCACCCCGCCCGAGCGGCTGCATGGGATGATACTGGGCCTGGTCGCGCAGAACCGGGCCAACGCGCCGCTCGACGGCAGCGTCTGACCCGCTGACGACGCCGCCTAGCGCCGGTCGGGCCCCGCCTCCAGCAAGGCCAGGTTCTGTTCCGCCAGGTCGCTGGTAGCCGAGTCCGGCGCCAGCGTCATCGCCCGCGTCCAGTCCTTCTGCGCCCCGCTACGGTCGCCGCGCCGCTGCCGCAGGATGCCGCGCTCCAGGAACGCCTCCGGGTTCTCCGGATCGAGATTCAGCGCGCGGTCGACATCGTCCTGCGCCAGCTCCAGATGCCCGACATGCCGCCAGGCCGCGCCGCGCAGCACTAATGCATCGGGGCGCCTGCCGTCCAGTTCCAGCGCATGGCTCAGGTCGTCCACGGCGTCCTCGTAATGGCCCAGCGTCGCCTCCGCCACCGAGCGGTCGATCAGCAGGTCGGGGTCGTCGCCCGACAGCACCAGCGCCTGGGTGGCGTCGGCCAGAGCGCGTTCCGGCACTCCGGCCATCAGCCAGGCCTGGTCCGCCTGGCCGTACACCGTCGCCTTCGCCACCGCCGGCGCATGGCTGGCCGCCGCCAGCTTCTCCAGCATCTCGGCGCCCGTCGCGACCTCGCCCAGTTCCAACTGCGCCAGCGCGTGGCAATGCTGCGCGCCCTCGCCGCCCCCGGTCGCCTCCCACGCGTCGGCGAAGGTGTTGGCGCCGGCGGGGTCGCTGCCCAGCATGTCCAGGCAGTGCTCGTAATCCTCGCCTTCCGCGATGCGCGGCGGCACCGGCGGGATCGGCAGCGTCTCGTTGGGCTGGGCCATCTCCGCAAGTGGCGGGGCCGGGGCCTCCTCCTGCCGCCATATCAGGGCGCCGACAGTCAGGGCGAGCAGCCCGATGGCAGCCATCAGCGCGATCCGCACGTTCATGATGCATCATCCTATCCGCCCGCGACGCCGCCGGGCAAATCCATGGAGGCCGCCGTGATCCCGTCCCTCATCCACCTGGTCGTGTTCGGCGCCGGCTATAGCGGCTCCGCCATCGCCCGCGCCGCGCAGGACGCCCGCGTCGATGTCACCCTGGTCAGCCGCCAACTAAACCCCGCCCAGCAGCCTGGCATCGCCCTGGCGCCGTTCGCCGACGCCGATGCAGCGATCGCCGGTGCCACCCACCTGGTCGCGACCGCCGCGCCGGGCGAGGCCGGCGATCCCGTACTGGCCCGTTATGCCGCCGCCATTGCCCAGGTGCCGCGGCTGCGCTGGATCGGCTACCTGTCCACCACCGGCGTCTATGGCGACCATGGCGGCGGCTGGGTGGACGAGGCCACGGCGACCGCGCCGAGTTCCAAGCGTAGCGAACGCCGGGTCGCCGCCGAACAGGCCTGGTGCGCCGCCTCTCCCGGGTGCGCCGTCGACCTGTTCCGGCTGGCGGGGATCTACGGCCCGGGCCGCTCCGCCTTCGACGACCTGCGCGCCGGCCAGGCGCGCCGGGTCGGCAAGCCGGGGCACGCGTTCGGCCGCATCCACCGCGACGACATCGCCGGGGCCGTGCTGGCGGCGGTCGGGCAGGACCTGCCCCCCGGCGTGCGCGTGCTGAACTTGGCCGACGACGAGCCCGCCGAGAGCGCCGACGTGGTTGCCACGGCGGCGCAGATGCTGGGCATAATGCCGCCGCCGCTGGTCCCGTTCGCGCAGGCCGAACCCGGCATGAGCGCCATGGGCCGCAGCTTCTGGCTTGACAACCGCAAGGTCTCCAGCCGCCAGACGCAGGTCATGCTCGGCCGCCGCTGGCAGCACCCCACCTACCGCGAGGGGCTACGCGCGATCCTGGCTCAGGAGGCTCACGATGCCGGACAGTAGCGCCAGATCCTGCGGGCGCGACATGCGGTGTTCGCCGTCCTTGACCAGCGTCAGTTGCACGTCGGTCCCGGCCAGCCGCTTCACCAGCCGCAGCGCCATCTCCCACGGCACGTCCATGTCGGCCTGGCCGTGCAGCAGCCGCACCGGGCAGGTCACCGCGATGGGGCCGCCGAGCAGCAGCCGCGTGCGCCCGTCCTCGATCAGCGCCCGGGTCACGGGCATCGGCGGGCCGTAGTCGCTTGGGATGTCCAGCCGC
>CAXSFF010000894.1:0-2408 GCA_964236035.1 uncultured Acetobacteraceae bacterium | reverse complement strand
CACGCCGTTGATTTTAGCCGTCGGTATGCCCCACTGCTTGCGCAGCAGGTGGACGGTTTCGCCCCTGAACGGCACGTCACGGGCCGACATGATCCCTTCGGCGTTGAGCACCTGCGCCACCTCGTGGTCCATCCGGCCTTCGGCGTTCAGTTCGCGCACGCGCCGCTCCAGCTGGTCCGCGCTGGCGCAAGCGGCATAGGAGTGCACCCGCCGCTGCAGCAGGTGTTCGCTGGACGTGCCGGTCTGCCAGATGATCCGCACCCAGACCTGACCGGGCGTGCGCTTCTGGTCGAGCACGACCTCGCGCATCACCAGGCGCAGGATCTGCTTGCGCTCAGCCGGCGCCGCCGTGTTCCACACACGCGGCAGGTCCCCAGCCAGGGCCAGCACCTCGGCGCGTTCCGCCGGGCCAAATGGTCCCGACTGCTCGCCTCGCCAGCGCTCAAAGGCTTGCTCGACTTCTTCGGCTTGGCGCAGCCGGTCCTCCCAGGCCCGTTCCAGCGACCGTGCCACCAGACGGTTCTCCGGCTCGACGGCGTCATACTGCCGCCGCGCCCGTTCCGTCTCGTAGCGGGCGCGCTCGCGCCGCAGGTCCCAGTGCCGCTCCAGCAGCCGCGTTTCCGCCTCGATCTGGCCGACGGCCGCCGCAGCCAGCGCGATCTGGTCCGGCGCCAGGGAGGCCAGCAGCACGCGCTCGACCTCCGCGTCCACCTGCAGGGCGCGCACCCCCTGGCAGCGCGGGCGGCCGGTGCGCGTCTGGTCGGCGCTGCAATGGTAGACCGGGTAGTCGGCGTGCGGCCCCGAGTAGTGCAGCGCCATGCGCCGGCCGCAGCGGCCGCAGACCGCAACGCCCTGCAGCAGCGCGCTGCCCTTGCGCGGCACGCCGGGCCGCTCGTCTGCGCGGCGGGCGACGTTGTTGACCAGGCGCTTCTGGTTGGCCACGAACTCCTCCCAGCCGATGTAGCCCGGGTGGGCGTCGCGCAGGCACACCGGCCACTGCTCGATCGCAACCTTGACCGTAGCACCATGAGCCTTGCCGGCGCGACGGCGCGTCGGGTCCTGCCGGCGCTGTCCCCAGACGTAGGCGCCGGCATAGGAGGGGCGCTGCAGGATTTGCAGCACGCGGAAGCTGTCAGGCGCCACCCAGGCCACCTCGTGGGGAGCCGGGCCGCGGATCGGCCGCACCGGCAGCAGCAGCCCGTGGCGCTGCAGGTCGCGCATCACCGCCTTGGCGCTTTGCAGCTCGCGGAACCGGGCGAACACCAAGCGCAGCCGCGCCTGCACCTCCTCGTCCGGGTTGAGGACGATCGCGCCGCCGGGCGCGTAGGCGAGCCCCGCCGGCAGCGGCAGGCGCAACTCGCCGCGCATGGCCTTCTGCCGCTCGCCTTGGTGCAGGCGCAGCCTGATCTGGTGCAGCTCCGCCTCGCTCATGATGCCAGACAAGCCCAGCAGCAGCCGGGCGTGATAAGCCCCGGGTTCGTACAGGCGCTCGCCGTCGCCGATGAGGACGCCAAACATCGAGCACAGCTCCAGCAGCTGGTGCCAGTCCCGGTTGTTGCGGGCCAGGCGCGAGGCGTCCAGGCTCAGCACCAGCCCGGCCTTGCCCAGCCCGATCTCGGCGATCAGACGCTGAAAGCCGCAGCGCTCCGATCCGGACGCGCCGGACTTGCCGAGGTCGTCATCGATCACCTCGATGCGCTCGCGCGGCCAGCCCAGGACCGCGGCGCGGTCCACCAGGCGGTATTGCAGCTCCGTGCTCTCCTGGTGCTGGCGGACCTGGCCGGCCGAGGACTGGCGGACGTAGACATAGGCGAGCTTGGCCCGGTGGGCCGCGCCCACGCGGTCGGCGGCCTCATGGGGCGGGGTCAGCACGGCGCGCCTCCCCTTCGGCCGGGTGCGGACGCCGCAGCAGCCGGGCGAGGTGCTGCGCCAGCCGCATCTGATCCTGGGGCGGCAGGGCCGGCCAAGGCCGTGGCATCGTCCGGCGCGGGCGTGGCGGCAGCTCCGGCGGCGCAGGACAGGGATGGATCGGGCGGGTTCGGTTCAGCATGGGACGTCACCTCCTGGGAGGCGGCCAGCATGCGCCGGATGAGCCGGGCCAACGGCAGCAGCGTGCGTGCCGAGATGCGCGGCACGGCCGGCTCGGCCAACGCCGGCTGGTCGAGGTCGGTGGCGGTGCGAGGCAGCAGGCGGCGCCGGCCATCGGCCAGGCGAACCGCAATGTACTTGGGTCCGCGGGCGCAGACCAGCGACAGCAGCGTCAGTCGCTCCCCGCAGAGCGCATGGTGCGGGTCAACGACCTTGACCTCAGAGACTACCCGGTTCGAAACAGCGGCAGCCCGACGTGTTCGGCTCGCCGAACAGCTGCCCCCATTCCGAGAAGCCCCGGTTGGAGGTCAGGATCATGG
>CAXSFF010000893.1:0-2410 GCA_964236035.1 uncultured Acetobacteraceae bacterium | reverse complement strand
TGGCCGAGAGCAGAAAGTCGATGGTCTGGCCGCGGCTGTCGACAGCGCGATACAGGTAGGTCCAGCGGCCCTTGACCTTCACGTAGGTCTCGTCGACCCGCCACAAGCCGTTGCTCATACGCAGGTGCGGCCGGATCCGCTTTTCCAGTTCCGCCGCATAAGTTTGAATCCAGCGGAAGAGGGTGGTGTGGTCGACCTCAACGCCACGGTCCAACAGCATGAGCTCGAGATCACGATAGCTGATCGGGAACATCAGATACCATCGCACCGCCCACAGGATCACCTCGGCGGTGAACTGGCGGCCTTTGAAAGGCTGATCTTGCCGTACTCGTGCTGCCCGCTGCCGTTTTGTCATGCCGCGGTTGTACCCAACCGCGCCAGTGGCGCAAGGATGCAACAGAACCCCTTGCAGCGCCTCGAAGTGTTTGCGTGCCTGCAGCCCGATGATGCGCGGCTCGCGCTTGCCGCGGGTGCAGTGCGGTCGCAACGGGCATGGGAGGCAGTCCCGGGTCGCGAACCGCGTCTCGAACACCATGCCATTCTTCGTATAGGTGCTCGGCAGCCAGGAGATGTTCTGTTTGCCTGCCGGGCAGGTGACGACCTTGCGGTCCCAGTCGACGTGAAATGCCGCCTTGGTCAGTCCGTCATCCAGGCGCGCCTGCCAACTTGGGTCGTCAGCGACCGGGCCAATGATGGTCACCTCGTGGTTCTGCTGGCTGTCCACCAGCACGTGCGAGTCCGTGTAGCCCTTCCACCAGGTGTTCGCTTGGCAGCAGCCCACGTTTCACCAGGCTGCCATGGATCACCGCGACCATGTTGTCGTCCGGCGTTGTGGCTGGCGTGGTCTCGATGTTGGTGATCACGTGCGGCCCCTCACAGGCTGGGTCGCACGTCTCGGTCACCTGCACCTCGTAACCAACCCAGGCCGTGTCGCGCTTGTTGCTGTGGCGGGCCTCGTGGTCATAGGGTGAGCAGACCTGCTCGGCGGACGATGGCAGTTCCGCCGCACTGCCCAGGCGCATGCGCCCGTCCTCTGTCACATACTGCGCCGCCCAGACCTGGCGCAGAACCTGCACCGCAGGCAGCAGCGCCAGCTCCGGTTGTTTGGTGGCGGCGTCGATTGCGCCAAGCAGTTGCTGGCCGTCGGCGCCGATCGTGGCGGCCAGGTCCTGGCGCGCCGCCTCGGTCTTGGGAAGCCGGTAATTCTCCACCCGCCGGCCATACCGCTCATACCAGGCGGCTGGTGCCATCGCTTGCAGCCACTCCGGCGCCACTGTCACCAACTCATTCAATGCCGCCCGCAGCGTCTCGCCGACGCGCTCCAACCGGTTCAGCGTGCACACGGCGGCGAGCACGTGGGTGCTGTCTGTGCGCTGGCGGCCACGCGCCTTGACCAGACCCTGCTCCTGCAGGCGCTGCAACAGGGTGTCGAGCAGGAGAAGCCCGGCCTTGCCTGTGACCAGGCGGGTGCGGAACTCGCTCAGCACCGTGTGGTCAAAGCCAGGGTCGGTCAGCGCCAGGCCAAGGGCATACTTCCAGTCAATCCGGCCTCGCACAGCATCGGCCGCCTCGCGGTCAGACAGATTCTCCACGAACTGCAGCACCACGGCCAGCGCAAGCCGGCCCGGCGCCGCTGCGGGCTGGCCGCGGCGAGGGAACAGCGCCGCGAACTGGCGGTCCTGATACACAGGGCCAAGCGCGTCGGCGATGCGCAGGCAGAGTGTGCCCTTGGGAAAAGCAGCACGGGCAACGCGACGGGTCTCTTCGGGCACTGTGGCCGGGTCTTGCGGGCGCAACGACATGAGCATCAGCCTTCGAAAGAACGAGCCTGCATCATCACCCGTCTACCAACGCACGCTTTGTCACAACGGCGGGAGTGAACCCGCCGCTGAATTCGCCACCAGCATCAACAGTCGTGTCACCAGGGGCCATCTAGAGTGGAAAGGCCATGAAACCGGCAAGAAAGCTGGCTTGTCGCGCAACTTAGGAGTTCCGCGACCGCCGCCGCGCCCCAAGCGAGCCGGGCACTTTCCTGTTGCAAATGTATGTCGCACCACGACAAGGTTCCGCGACAACTTCCGCGACGGTTCCATGCTCCTCGGCTACGCCCGCGTCAGCACCTACGGCCATGACCTTTCGCTCCAGCGCCCGGCGCTGCGCGAAGCGGGTTGCTGGCGACCCCTATGCTGGCGCTGTCGCCCGGCTGCCGGCCACGGTGGTTGACGACGCGGACAGCATCGCCAAGCTGACACTGGCGCTGCTTGCCAGCTCGTATGCCACTGATGCCGTGCTGGACATCGGCGGCGGCAGCCTGCTGGCCTGAACCTGGAGGATCATTCTATAAGCGTGGTGCACGGATCTGCCTGTCGCGTCGGAAACTGGCCTGGCGTAGGAGAGCGAACCGTTTCTC
>CAXSFF010000892.1:0-2411 GCA_964236035.1 uncultured Acetobacteraceae bacterium | reverse complement strand
TCGGCGCGGCCGAGGCGGCGATCGGCAGGCCGAGGATGCTGGTGGCGAGCAGCGTCGCCCGAAGGACCTGGGTGGGCCGGATTGACATGAGTTGCCCTCGTTCTGCCGACGGATTGGCTGCGCCGCGCGCAGGGCCGGTGCCGCCAACTGCCGCAGGGACACGCCGTTGTCGTGGTCGAAACGATGACAGTGCGGTGAACCCTGCCTCGCAGCCCGGTTTTGCGGGTGCCGCGTCAGCTTGCTGTCAGTTTCGTTTGATTTCCGGGATAACTTTGTCCGGTTGGGCCGACCCGTTCTTGCGACGGGGGTGTCCCGGCGCAAGACGCGCGCCCGCCGGCCCCGGTGCGCTCCAGGGCGTCAATGGCGCGTCCAGGATGGCTGCGCCGGCTCCAATTCGGGGACGCAGGGCGGCGGGGATCGGCAGCATAAGGGCGAGCGTTGGCTTGATCGAGGGTGATGTTAGTAATGCCAACGAAAGGCGCAGGCTACACGGCAAATCCAAGAATGGCGATGGCAGCGGGATCGAGGCGTCGTTCGTGTTCGTGCGCCATGGCGATCCGCTCCCGCACGAGTGGATGGCGCGCCACCCGGGCTGGGTCAGATTTCCTGCGACTCTGGTGCCGCGGCCCGTGCCTCGGCAGGTCGTGCCCGGTGGGGCCTGGGGCACGGCGGGTATGGGCGAGGCGGTCGGCGGGCCGACGTCGCGGCCGGTGTCGGTGGGCACGCCGGTGGTGCGGCGCCGCAGGGTGCCCTCGCACCGGCTGCCCACCGGGGCAGGCGGCATGGACACGAAAGGCGCGATCGGTGCCTACCGGCAGGCCAGCGAGACGGTCGACAGGGCAGCTTCGACGTATCTGGCCTCGGTTGCCGGCAGCGCGGGGGCTGACGGGCATGAGCCGACCGGCCGTGCGGCTGCGGTTCCGGATGGTCACAAGGGTGCGGCTGGTAGGGAGCGCCACGCCCACGAGCCGGTGCACCGGCTGCCCGCCGGGGAGGCTCGCGATGCCGGGGACCTGCACGCGACCTACCTGCGGCTCAGCAAGGAGTTGGACAGGGCGGTGTCGATATACCGGATGGCCGACCCGCCGACGGCCGACCAGTTGCGCGCGATCATGCCAAATGCCGGGGATGCGGCGGACCGCTGCGTCGGCCCGCTGAGCGACGCCATGGCCGCGCACGGCATCGCCACGGCCGCGCAGCGCGCCGCCTTCCTGGCGCAAATCGCGTTGGAAAGTGAGCAGCTTCACAGGACGGAGGAGGATTTGAACTACACCCCTTACGGGATCACCCGGGCCTGGCCGAGGCTTTTTCCGACCGATGCCGATGCCGCGCCCTACGCGCACAACTCGGAGGCGCTCAGCAACCGGGTCTATGCCGGCAAGATTGGCAACGGCGACGAGGCGAGCGGCGACAGTTTCCGCTATCGCGGCCGTGGGTTTATGCAGGTGACAGGCCGCGCCAACTATCGGGCCGGTGGTTTCGAGGACAACCCTGACGCGATGGCCGAGCCGCAGAACGCCGCCGACAGCGCGGCAAAGTGGTGGCAGAACAACGGCCTGGACGACCGGTCGGCTCGACCGGACGCAGTTCGATGCCGCGACGCGCATCATCAACTCGGGCGATCTCGATGCGCAGAAGCGATGGGAGACCTACCAGCGCGCTCTCGCCGCATTCGGGGTTCCCCAATGAAGCGCCTCGCGGCAGCGGCAGCGTTCCTGGGGGCACTTTCGGCAGCCCAGCCAAGCGCCGCCGATTTCTCGGCGGGCGGGCCCCGGATGTCCGAGTCCCTGTGCCGGGCGCCGGAGACGGCCCTCCTCAGTTGCAGGATCAGCACCAAGGTGGTGTCCATCCGCGCCCAACCCCAAAGCGAACAACCCCAGGGCGAACGAACCCCGGGCGAACAAGCCCAGGGCGGGGCCGTCTACCGCTTCGGGCGCCTCGGCCACATCGAACTGGGGGTCACCGGCCTGCACTACGCGGAGCAGGGCTTCTCCGGCGGTGGCGAGACGCAGATCTATGCCGACACCCCGGCCCACCGCACCATCGTCTTCGAGGAGATCGTACGGACCGCCTTCGGCGCAGACGGGCGCCACGACCCCCAAGCGGACTCCGGCCTGTTCGTGCAGCGCGGCCGGACGATCGTCTCCAGCCGCCCGTGCACCGAGGCGATGACGTTCAGCCCGCTTGCGGAGGAGCTTATACCACAGGGAGACTATGTGCCGCATTAAGCAGGACAGCGGCCTGGACAGGCGGACGGCAGCGCGGCTCGACCGGAAGCAGTTCAATGCCGTGACGCACACGGTCAACACGGGCAACCGCGATGCGCAGGAACAATGGGACGCCAACTAGAGTGGCGTCCGATCATTCTGGCTCATACCCTGCTGCGGTGAAGTAGCTGGCGCAGTCCTGGG
>CAXSFF010000891.1:0-2411 GCA_964236035.1 uncultured Acetobacteraceae bacterium | reverse complement strand
GCAGCCCGACGTCGCTGATCAGCAGGTCGACCCGTTGCAGCGATTGCAGAACGCGCAGCCCCTCGGCGCCGTCGCCCGCCTCGACCACGCCGTAGTTCAGGTCGCGCAGCACGTCGGCGATCAGCATGCGCACCACGGCCTCGTCGTCCACCACCAGCACGGTCTCGCCGGGATGGGCGCCGAAGTCCGCCAGCGGTGGCGGCGCATCCGCCTCGACCGGCTGGTTGCCGATGTAGCGCGGCAGGTACAGCCGCACCGTCGTGCCGTGCCCGGGTTCGCTGTAGATGCGGGTGTAGCCGTTGGACTGCTTGGTGAAGCCGTACACCATCGACAGGCCGAGCCCGGTGCCTTGCCCCAGCGGCTTGGTGGTGAAGAACGGCTCGAACACCCGGGCGACGATCTCGGGCGTCATCCCGGCCCCCGTGTCGGTGACGGACACGGCGACGTACTGCCCGGCGGCGACCTCGTGGTGGCGGCTGGCGTAGGCCTCGTCCAGGTGCGCGTTGGCCGCCTCGATGGTGAGGCGCCCGCCCTCCGGCATCGCGTCACGGGCGTTGATGGCGAGGTTGAGCAGCGCATTCTCAAGCTGGTTGGCGTCGCACAGCGTCGTCCACAGCCCGCCCGCCATCACCGCCTCCACGTGGATGGCAGGGCCGACGGTGCGGCGGATCAGGTCCTCCATCGACCGCGTCAGCCGGTTCACGTCGAGCGGGCGCGGATCGAGCGTCTGCCGGCGCGAGAACGCCAGCAGGCGGTGCACCAGCGCGGCGGCGCGGCTGGCGGAGGTCATGGCGCCGCCGATGTAGCGGCCCAGCTCGCCGGTGCGGCCCTGCGCCACCCGCGTCTGCATCAGCTCCAGGCTACCGGTGATGCCCGTCAGCAAGTTGTTGAAATCATGCGCGATGCCGCCCGTCAACTGGCCGACCGCCTCCATCTTCTGGCTTTGCCGCAAGCGGTCGCTGAGTTCGGCGATGCGGCGAAGGCTGCGCACGATCACGTCGGTGATGCCGTGGCGCAGCGTCTCGGCGATCTCCTGCTCCCACTCCGCCCACGGGCGCGCGAAGCCGTGCCGCATCTCCACCCAACGGTCGAACGATTCCCGCGGCATGACGGAGGTCGCAGTGACGCCCTTGTCGGGGTTGCCGCCCCAACTGACCAGGTGCGGCTCCTCCGGGCGGAACCACAGCAGCATGTCGGCGCGGTCGTCCGACAGGAACACGGCGAGCACGCCGCTGGCAGTGGCGGTGTGGCGTTCCCATGGCGGGTAGGCGGCGGTCAGGTTGTCGGTCTGGAACAGCTTGGCGCCGCCGGGCGCCGCGCGCAGCCAGGACGCCAGCTCGCGGATGTCCAGCTCCGACGGGGTCTGCCCTAGGGTCGACAGCTTGCCGTCGTACAGCACGGCGGCGCCGATCGCCTCGAACAGGCTGCCGATGGTGATGTCGCCGCTGGTCAGCGCGTCGGACACCACCTCCGCCTCCGCCATGTGCGCCAGCAGCGCCGACAGCCGGGCGAGGTCCGCGCGCCGGGCCTGCTCCGTGTTGGCGCGCTCGGCGGTGCCGACCCGCAGGGCGAAGGCATCGGTCAGCGCCGCCGCCGCCGCGCGCGGACCCGGCGACGGGTGGTGCGGCCGGCGATGGTGGCAGACCACCAGGCCCCACAGCCGCTCGTCATGCAGGACGGACAGCGACATGGAGCCGTTGACGCCCATGTTGCGGTGATACTGCATGTGGATCGGCGACAGGCTGCGCAGCCGCGCGAACGACAGGTCGACAGCCTGTATGGCCGGGTCGGCATCGAGCGGCACGGGCACGGCGTCGCGGTCGGGCACCCAGCGCATCGGGCTGCGGCGATACAGCTCGCGCGCCTGCGCCGGGATGTCGGAGGCCGGGAAGTGCAGGCCCTCCAGCGACTGCGGCCAGTCGGCGGCCTTGTCCTCGACGATCGCCTCGCCGTGCCAGTCGACGTCGAAGCGGTAGATCACCACTCGCTCGAAGCCCATCAGCCGCCGGATGCCGCGGGCTGCGACCCGGGCCATCGCCTCCAGCTCGCTGCCGCTGGCGCGCAGGGCGGCGATGGTTTCGAACAGGAGCCGCGCGGAAACCAGCGCGTCGGCCTCATCCTGCGCGCCCGCGCGCTCCAGCTCGACGATCACCAGGCCGGCGTGGCTGTGGACGGCCACGTCGAGCGGCGGCGCCGTGGCCAGCCGCAGGGTGTCTTGCCAGGGGGCGGCGCCGCGCAGGCGGCCGTCCTGCGACAGCGCGGCGACGGTCTCGGCGAGATCCGTCCCCAGCAAGCTGGCGAGGCTGCGGCCGATGATCGGCGTGGCGGGGTCCAGCGCGAGCATGGCGGCGGCGTTGCGGCTGGCGGCGACGACCCGGTCGCACGCCGGGTCGAGCGCCAGCAACGCGCCA
>CAXSFF010000890.1:0-2415 GCA_964236035.1 uncultured Acetobacteraceae bacterium | reverse complement strand
CCTTGAGCGACGATGCCCGGGGGTCGAGGCCCTGGCGCTGGAACTCGTCGAGGATCGCCAGCATGTAGCTCGGCGTGACCATGATGATCTCGGGCCGGAAGTCGTGGATGAGCTGGACCTGCCGCTCGGTCATGCCGCCCGACACGGGAATTACGGTGCATCCGAGCCGCTCCGCCCCGGCGTGCGCCCCAAGTCCGCCGGTGAACAGGCCGTAGCCGTAGGAGTTGTGCAGCTTCATGCCGGGCCGACCGCCCGCCGCATGGATCGAACGCGCGACCAGGGAGGCCCAGGCGTCGAGATCAGGCTGGGTGTAGCCGACCACGACCGGCTTGCCCGTCGTGCCCGACGAGGCATGGATGCGCGCGATCCGGTCCTGCGGGACGGCGAACAGGCCGAACGGGTAGTTGTCCCGCAGGTCCTGCTTGACGGTGAAGGGGAACTTGGCCAGGTCGGCCAGGTCCTTGAAATCATCCGGCCCCACGCCTGCGGCGTCGAACGCGCCGCGGTAGTGCGGAACGTTGTCGTAGGCGTGCCGCAGCGACCAGGCCAGCCGCTCGCGCTGGAGCGCCATCACCTCGTCGCGCGAGGCTCGCTCGATCGGGTCGAATACGGCGCCCGCTACGGAGGACGCCTCGAACCGCTTGGACGCCGCCTGTCCCATGCGCGTTTCCCCTTGGCCGCGACGGCTGCCGCGGCGTTTGCTCCTGAATACCATCGTCTCGAACCCGGGCGCTTGCTCCAACTTGCCGGGCAGTCAATGATTATGGCGCGAGCGCCCGTGGATTGGGGCGCCAGCCAGAGGAACCGATGGGGCGGGGCCGCGTCGGCAGCGAGAGGAAGCCATGCCCGAAGCCTTCATCTGCGATTATGTCCGCACCCCGGTCGGCCGCTACGGCGGCGCGCTCAAGGACGTGCGGGCGGACGACCTGGCCGCGCACCCCCTTCGCGCGCTCATGGCGCGCAACCCAGGGGTCGATTGGGACGCGGTCGATGACTGCTGCCTCGGCTGCGCCAACCAGGCCGGCGAGGACAACCGCAACGTCGCCCGCATGGCGGCGCTCCTGGCGGGCCTGCCCGCGACCGTGCCGGGGTCCACCATCAACCGGCTCTGCGGGTCCGGCCTGGATGCCGTCGGCAGCGCCGCCCGGGCCATCCGCGGCGGCGATGCCGACCTGATGATCGCCGGCGGGGTGGAGAGCATGACGCGCGCGCCCTTCGCGATGGCCAAGGCGGGCGAGGCGTTCTCCCGCACCGCCGAAATCTTCGACACGACCATCGGCTGGCGGTTCGTCAATCCGCTGCTCAAGGCGCAGTACGGCATCGACTCCATGCCCGAGACCGCCGAGAACGTGGCGCAGGACTTCCAGATCTCGCGTGAGGACCAGGATGCGTTCGCCCTGCGGTCGCAGCAGCGTGCCGCGGCGGCCCAGGCAAGCGGGTTCTTCGCGCGCGAGATCGCGCCCGTCACGGTCAAGGGCCGCAAGGGCGACGTGACGGTCGAGCGCGACGAGCATCCCCGCGCCGACACCACGCTCGAAGCGCTCGCCAAGCTGAAGGCGTCGTTCCGCAGGGATGGCGGGACCGTGACTGCGGGCAACGCATCGGGCGTCAACGACGGGGCCGCCGCGCTCATCGTGGCCAGCGAGGCGGCGGCGCGGCGGCACGGCCTGACGCCCCGCGCGCGCATCGTCGCTATGGTCACGGCCGGCGTGGAGCCTCGGGTGATGGGCATGGGGCCTCTGCCCGCGACCCGCAAGCTGCTCGCCCGGCTCGGCCTGGCCCTGTCCGACATCGACCTGATCGAACTGAACGAAGCCTTTGCCGCGCAGGGGCTGGCGGTCATGCGCGGGCTGGGCCTCCCGGACGACGCCGGGCACGTCAACCCGCATGGCGGCGCAATTGCGCTGGGTCATCCGCTGGGCATGTCCGGGGCGCGGCTGGCGGGGACGGCCGTGCACGCCCTGGAGGCCATGGGCGGCAAGCGTGCGGTGGTCACGATGTGCATCGGCGTCGGCCAGGGCATCGCTGCGCTGATTGAGCGCGCCTGACCCGCCCGGCAGGCGGTGGACTGCGATTGGCCCTCTTGGAACGATCCTCTTCCTTGTGCCAACCGCACTTCGCTTCAACCGTTCTGTCATTGCGAGGAGCGCAGCGACGCGGCAATCCAGGGGCGGCAAGACCAGCCCTGGCGACCCCTGGATTGCCACGCCGCAGGCGCGGCTCGCAATGACGATGCGCCTGCGTAGAGATCAGGGCGAAGGGTGGTTGATACCAGGATGATCCCGATGCGCGATGATCGGGCGGATGCGGCAGAACCAAGGGCGCTCATTCGCCTTCCCTGGGCGGTGAACGGGGAGCGGCTGGGCTGCCCGGCATGCAGGAGGCCCGCCAGACGAACCGACGCCAGCCGCCAGG
>CAXSFF010000889.1:0-2415 GCA_964236035.1 uncultured Acetobacteraceae bacterium | reverse complement strand
TATTTCCGGGTGCCCAGCCCGCTGTCGAACGTCCGGTAATCGCCCGGATGGCCGGATTGCGCGACCAACGTGCGCAGCAGCACGTCGGATGAAACCATGGCGTCGGCGGCGCCCGCGGTCAGCATCCGGAAACCATCAGGCGTGTCCCTGGCGGGGATCAGACTGATGCCAAGGTGTCCCGCAGCTTCCATGTCGTTGACTGCTTGAATGTTCGAGGACCCCGTGACGGCGATCACCCGCTTGCCTTTGAGGCCCGCGACGCCGGTTATGGGCGAGTTGGCGGGCACCACCAGCTCCGTCCTGCCGTAATAGATCGTGTCCAGGAAATCGACCGCGTCGTCCCGCCCGGCCGTCTCGGTCGTCAGGTCGCATTCCATGTCCGCCGTGCCGTTCTCGATCATGGACATGCGGTTGGCCGGGTTGAGGGGGATGACCTCCACCTGGACGGGACCCAGCCCGGCGGCGGTCCGGACGTGTTCCAGCATGCTGCGGCACAGATCGATCGAGAAGCCCGTGACGGCGCCGCCGGCATCCATCGCCGCGAACGGGAACACGTCGGTTCGTGCGCCGACCACGACTTTGCCGCTGCTGCGCATCCGGGCGGTCGTGTCGGTGTCGGAAGTGGACAGCCTGGGCGTCTGGGCCAGCAGCGCCGCGAAGGGCGCGGTCTGCTCCTGTGACCGGCTTGGCCCGATGAGGCCGTCGGCAACCCCAAGATAGACCAGCCCGACCATGGCGGTGACGGTGAACCCCGCCACGAACAGCGCGCTGCCGCCCCGTTGCCCCGCGACGGCCAGGGCGCCGACCATCTGCGTCACCAAAGCGAGGGCGACCAGGCCCACCCATTGCGGCACGTTGCCCGCGGCGCGCCCCAAGGTCAGGCGCTCCGTCCGCGCGTTCGTCAGCTCATCCACGCGGTTCAGCAGGGTCGTCTTAAGCACGTCCGATATGCCCGGCTGCTGAACAAGACCTGTCGTGATGAGGTTGAGCGAGAAGGCCGGGTCGGTGCCGGGCGCCTCGCCGGTGCCATGCGCAGCCAGCCAGTCGCGTTCGGTCGTGGTGACCACCTGAAGGTATTCGACCATGGCCTGGCGGACGGCATAGGCCCGCGGCCCGATCCCCGTGGTGAAGTTCAGGATGGACCGGGCGGCGCTCACCTCGCGCTGCGCTGCCAGGCGGAGGCCGCCGCCGCGGGTGGTGATCTCGGCCGAGCTGAAGCCGATGAACAGGCCGAACAGGATGCTGATCGCGCCAATCATCGGCGGCGGCATCGTGCCATGTTTCTTGGCGAGCGTGCCGACGCTCGTACGGGTGCTGATGAAGAAAGCAGAAGCAGCTCCCACGACCACCAGCAGCATGAGAAGCAGGAACAAGGTGGTCGTCATGGAACGATGTCATCCAAGCGAGACTGTTGCCGAAGCAAGACTAATCAGGCCGCCTGGCGAGATCAATCTTAGGCAAGAGCGGGTTCCCCGCCATCAGCACGAGGGAGCGGCCGAAAACCTGAATGGCGCCATGCCTCGCGCCATCCCAGGCCTACCCGCAATTCTCGAACGGGCACTTGTTGGATGCCAAAGATCAAAGGAACTGTTAGGTATTAAAACCTACACTTGAGAACCTCTCCATCCCACGCCATCTACCCTGCCATGCAGAACACACCATACGATCCCGTGGGATGGCACGGTACCACCATCCTCTGCGTCCGCCGCGAGGGGCGCGTCGCCATGGCGGGGGACGGGCAGGTCACGCTGGGGCAGACCGTCATCAAGGGCAACGCGCGCAAGGTGCGCCGCATCGGCGCGGACAACAGCGTGCTCGCCGGGTTCGCCGGGGCGACGGCGGACGCGTTCACCCTGCTGGAAAGGCTGGAGGCCAAGCTCGAGCGCTATCCCAGCCAGCTCGAGCGCGCCTGCGTCGAGCTGGCGAAGGACTGGCGCACCGACCGCTACCTGCGCCGGCTGGAGGCGATGATGGCGGTGGCGGACGGCCAGCACAGCTACACCCTCACGGGGAACGGCGACGTGCTGGAGCCGGACGACGGCATCATCGCCATCGGCTCCGGCGGCAACTACGCGCTGTCGGCGGCGCGCGCGCTGATGGAGGTCGACGGCTTCTCCGCGGAGGAGGTCGCGCGCCGGGCCATGCGCATCGCTGGCGAGATCTGCGTCTACACCAACTCCAACGTCATCATCGAGACCCTGTGATGGATGTCCCCACCTACTCCCCGCGCGAGATCGTCAGCGAGCTGGACCGCTTCATCGTCGGCCAGAACGACGCCAAGCGCGCCGTCGCCATCGCCATGCGCAACCGCTGGCGCCGCCAGCACCTCCCGGAAGCGATGCGCGAGGAGGTGGTGCCGAAGAACATCCTGATGATCGGCCCCACCGGCTGCGGCAAGACGGAGATCGCCCGGCG
>CAXSFF010000888.1:0-2419 GCA_964236035.1 uncultured Acetobacteraceae bacterium | reverse complement strand
CAGCACGACCAGGATGGACAATGTCAAGCCGGGTCACAGGCGCGGCGGCAAGCCTTCCCCGAGGTGATTGGAGTTCACCGGCGCGAAACTACTAACAATGTCATCTAACAGAAAGCGCGTCTCTAGATAGACCCGTGCAGCGCATCCAGCAGCGCCGCGGCGAAGCTGCCAGGCCCGTGCGCGTGCTCTCCTGCCCGCTCCCCCGCCAGGCCCAGGAAGGTAAGCGCGTTTCTCGTGGCGGTCAGTCGATCCGGCTCTACCGCGAGGCACGCTGCAGCCAAAGCCCCGGCCACGCAGCCGAGGCCGCTGATGATGGCCATCATCGGGTGACCGTGGCGAACCGGCTCTGTGCGCACCCCATCTGTCACCCAGTCCACTGCGCCGGTAATCGCGACGATGGCGCCGGTCTGCCTCGCCAAATGCTGAGCGGCGCTGAGGGCCGCGTCGGTCGCATCGATGGCGTCGGTACCCCGCCCACCGGCGCCGGCGGCGCCCAGCGCCAGAATTTCGGACGCGTTGCCCTTAATCAACGCTGGCCGATCTGCCGCCATGCTGCGGGCTAGCGCAGTGCGCACCGGGATTGCGCCCGCCGCCACCGGGTCCAGCACCCAGGGCGTGCCAGCCTGGCGCGCGGCGGCGATGGCGAGGCGAGCGGCGGCCATGCGCGCCGAGGTTTGCATGCCGAGGTTGACCAGCAACGCATCCGCAAACCCGGCCACGGTCGCCATCTCCACCTCGGCTTCCGCCATCAGCGGGGACGCGCCCAGGCACAGCAGCGCGTTGGCCGTCAAGGCCGCGGCGACCGGGTTGGTCAGGCAGTGGACCAACGGGCGGCGGGCGCGCACAGCAGCAAGCGTGTGGGCAGCAACCAAGTGTCCTGACCTCCCGAAAGACACCAAAGCTAGGAGTGTTGCGCACGCCCGCCAATCCCAGCCGCAGAGGCTTCAGATGCGCCGAGCAAGCGACTGGCGGATGCCACTGACTGTCCGCACGCTGGTAAAGGTCGAGGTGCTCGCCTTTGCGGAATTGGGCGTTGACCGCCTGGCGCGAGAACACCTGACCTTGCGCCGGGTGGCCGAACACCGAACAAGTCTGGCCCGCAGCAGGGTGCACAAGTGGCTGCAACAAGCATCGGCCGTCATACCATCCGGCGTCACCCCGAACCGCGCCGCGGCGCTGCCATCGTCGAAGTAGCTTCGATGATCCTGGTGGATAGCAGGGCATAGCCGCGACCGCCGGCAGCAGCGACTTGCCATTGCTCGATATGACGGCCGCCAGGATGTCGGTCACCTCTGCCGCTTCACCGGTCATGATGGCCCGGACGACGGCGACGAGCGGGGCTTGGTGGGTGTGCATCGAGCGAGCGGTCTGGACCAAGAAAGATCGCTCGACGAGCAGGGGCGCGTATGGATCCACAACGCAGCTTGATGTGCGGCAGGAATAAGCAGGAAATCTTGACCGACCACGGCCGCATTGGCGAAACAGCACCACGCCATCGCCCTTCGATGGCAGTGGGAGAGAACAGTGGCACGATCGACGAAGACGACAACGGCGGCAGCCGGCAAGGCAGCGTCACGTGCAAAACCGATCGCGGTTGCCCCAACGCCTGCTCCGCCTGCGACTGCCAAGGCGAACGCTGCAAAAGCGCATGTGAAAGCTACGCCCATCCGCAAGCCGGTTGTTGCTCCGGCCGCCGCGGTCCCGGCACGAATCCCACCGCCGAGCAAGGGCGAGCTTCGGTCCCGCATCGAGAAGCTCGAAGCAGCCAACGCCGCCCTGAAGGTCAAAAGCCGCGAGACCAACCGCGCGGCCAAGGTAGCCGGCAGCCGCATCGCCGAGTTGGAGGCGGAGGTGGCGCGGCTTCAGAAGCAGGCTTCCCGTCCGGTCGCGGCGCCGAAAGCCGAAAAGGCGATCCGCCGTGGCCGCCCGCCGCGCAGCCGCGAGATCGACCCCGGCGACGCCGTTCCGCCCGGCGTCGCCGTTCTCGACTCGGAACTGCTGGACGCGAAAGCCGAAGCCGCCCGTGACGCGCTGGAGGAGGACCTGTCGGGCGAGTAGGCCGTCAGCGTGCGTCCTGGCCGCTCACCACCACTTGGCGCTACGATGGACGGCGACAGGCGGCTTGCATGGTGGATGGATGGCGTGATCACAGACGACGACATCCGGCGGGCGTTGGCGCCGAATGCCTTCCAGGCGGGCTCGCAGTATCAGATGGAGCGCCGCGTCCAAGACCTTCGGATCGCGGCCGACGGCGCCACGATCGACGCGTGGGTGCTGGGGAGCAGCCGGTCACCTTACCATCAGTCCGTCCGGCTGCTCCGTGCTCCCAACGGCAAGCTTTTGGCATCCGGCTCTTGCACGTGCACCGTTGGCTACAACTGCAAGCACGTCGCCGCCGTCCTGTTCGAGTATCAGCAAC
>CAXSFF010000887.1:0-2421 GCA_964236035.1 uncultured Acetobacteraceae bacterium | reverse complement strand
GCCGCCGAACACCACAACCATGAAGCTGTCGATGATGTAGCCTTGGCCCAGGTTGGGGCTGACGTTGTCGATCTGGCTCAGCGCCACCCCGGCGATCCCCGCGATCCCCGAGCCAAGCCCGAACGTCATCGCGTCCACCCACGGCGTGCGGATGCCCATCGCCGCCGCCATGCGCCGGTTCTGCGTCACCGCCCGCATCCGCAAACCGAGCGAGGTGTAGCGCAGCACCGCCATGACCGCTGCCAGCACCAAGATCGCGAACACGATGATGGTCAGCCGGTTGACCGTGAGCACCAGGCCGCCGAGCTGCAGCGAGCCGCTCATCCAGGCGGGGGTGCCGACGTTGCGGTTGTCGGCGCCGAAGATGGAGCGCACCGCCTGTTGCAGCACCAGCGACAACCCCCAGGTCGCCAGCAGCGTCTCCAGCGGACGGCCGTACAGGAAGCGGATCAGCAGCCGCTCGATCGCCACGCCGACCGCGCCGGACACCAGGAAGGCCATCGGAACGGCGATGAACAGGCTGGCGCCAAACAGGCCCGGCGCCGCGTCGCGGATCACCTCCTGCACCACGAACGTCGTGTAGGCGCCGAGCATCACCATCTCGCCATGCGCCATGTTGATCACGCCCATGACGCCGAAGGTGATCGCCAGGCCGATCGCCGCCAGCAGCAGCACCGAGCCCAGCGACAGGCCATAGAACACGCCCTGCCCCAGGCCCCACAGCCGCTGCGACCACTCGATCGCCGCCATCGCCTTCGCCGCGGCGGCGGACACGGCGGGCGATGGGTTGGGAATACCGCCTAACAGCGAGTGCGCCTCGTCGTCGCCGCGGCTCGCCAGCACGGTGATCGCGGCCAGGCGGTCGGCGTCGCCGCTGCCGCCCGACAGGATCGCCGCAGCCCGGGCCTGCTGCATGGTGCGCTTGATGCCCGGCACGCCTTCCTGCGCGATGGCGTGGTCGAGCGCCGGTACGGCGGCGGTGTCGCGTGAGTGGAACACGGCCTCGGCGGCATCGGCACGCTGCGCCGGGTCGGGGGACAGCAGGCGGACCGTGCCGAGGGCGGCGTCGACGGCTTGGCGGATGCTGTTGTTGACGCGGACCGGACGAGGATTTGACGCCTCGGCGGGTTGCCCGGTCGCGGCGCTGACGGTGCCGCCGTCGGTGCGGATGTAGAGCTGGCGGTCGGTGCCAACGACGAGCTTGCCGGCTTGCAGCGCGGCCAGGATGTCGCCGGCGCGGGGGTCGTTGGAGGCAACCAGGGCGTCGATGCCGCGGGTGATTTCTGTGAAGCTCGACGAGGCGAACGGCGTCAGGTCCGCTTCGGCGTGGGCGGGCAGGCATAGCAGCAGCAAGGCCAGGGCGCTGCCCTGGACCCGCCAGAGGATAGTCATCCTCTGGACACCTTTAGCTGAAAGGGGGTGAGGGGACGACTGTCCTCTCACGGGTTCCAAGGGCAGCGCCCTTGGCCTTGGCTAACTGCCGCCCCCGCCGCACTTGCCCGTCTTGACATTGAAGTTGCCGCAAGACATCGGCGGCAGCCAGTCGCTGATCAGGTCCTTCGAGCCTTCCAGGTACGGCGACCAGGCCTGCGCCACGATCAGGCCCGGCGTCTGGCTGACGATGTTGAACTGGCCGCCGTCCTCGATCTCGCCGATCAGCACTGGCTTGGTGATGTGGTGGTTCGGCATCATCGCGGAGTAGCCGCCGGACAGGTTCGGCACCGAGATGCCGATCATCGCCGGGATGACCTTGGCCGGGTCCCAGCTCTCGGCCTTCTCGACCGCCTTCACCCACATGCTGAAGCCGATATAGGCGGCCTCCATGGGATCGTTGGCGACGCGCTTGGGGTTCTTGGTGAACGCCTGCCACTGCTGGATGAACGCCTTGTTCTCCGGCGTGTCGACACTCATGAAGTAGTTCCAGGCGGCCAGGTGGCCCAGCAGCGGCTTGGTGTCGACGCCGGCCAGCTCTTCCTCGCCGACGCTGAACGCGACCACGGGGATGTCGGTGGCTTTGATGCCCTGGTTCGACAGCTCCTTGTAGAACGGCACGTTGGCGTCGCCGTTGATGGTGGACACCACTGCCGTCTTCTTGCCGGAGGAGCCGAACTTCTTGATGTCGGCCACGATCGTCTGCCAGTCGGACTGCCCGAACGGCGTGTAGTTGATCATGATGTCCTCGAGCTTCACACCTTTGGATTGCAGGTACGCCTCCAGGATCTTGTTGGTCGTGCGCGGGTAGACGTAGTCGGTGCCGGCCAGCACCCAGCGCTGGACCTTGTTCTCCGCCATCAGGTAGTCCACCGCGGGGATCGCCTGCTGGTTCGGCGCTGCGCCCGTGTAGAAGACGTTCCTGCTGCTTTCCTCGCCCTCGTACTGGACGGGGTAAAACAGGATGTTGCCGGTCTCCTCGAACACCGG
>CAXSFF010000886.1:0-2421 GCA_964236035.1 uncultured Acetobacteraceae bacterium | reverse complement strand
GGACGGTCCCGCCCCGCGGAACAAAGGCGTGGTGGCAGCTGCTACATGATGCCGGACTAGTATCCACTATCACTGGAGCGGGAGTCGTGATTCAAGCTCTGGATGAAGACGATCCCTTGCGCAACTGCGATCGCGCTGACGGCCGAGGAAAGGGCAGTGCTTGAAGCGCTGAGCCGTTCCACGAAGTCCGAGGTCCGCATGCGAACGCGCGCTCGGATCGTGCTGCTGCCGGCAGGCGGGCACGCCGACGCGCGAGATCGGTCGGGTTGTGGGTTGCACGACGGGCACCGCGTCGAAGTGGCGGGTGCGCTACGCCCGTGACCGTTTGTCTGGTCTCGACGAGGCGGGCCACAGGGGTGCCGAGCCGACATACGGCCAAGCTGAGCAGCAGCGCATCCTGGCTTTGCTTGATCAGCCGCCGCCAGAAGGTTACTCGAGTTGGACCGCGCCGTTGTTGGCTCGTGCGCTGGTCGACGTCCATGAGCAGTATATCTGGCGTTTCCTGCGCGCGCAGAAGATCGACCTGTCGGGCCGCAAGTCCTGGTGCGAAAGCCATGACCCGGAGTTCGTCGCCAAAGCAGCCGAGATCGTCGGCTTGTATATGGCGCCGCCCGAGCATGCCGTTGTTCTGACGGTTGACGAGAAGCCGTCCATTCAGGCGCTTGAGCGCGCCCAGGGCTACCTCAAGCTGCCGACTGGCCGGGCGATGACCGGCCAGTCGCACGACTACAAGCGGCATGGCACGACCACGCTGTTCGCAGCCCTTGAGGTGGCCACCGGCAAGGTGACGGGCCGCCACTACAAACGGCGCCGCCGCATCGAGTTTCTCGATTTCATGAACTGGGTCGTTGCCGACTATCCGGAGCGCGAGATCCACGTCGTCCTCGACAACCTGTCGACCCACAAACCGAAGCGTGACCTTTGGCTGGCGCGTCATCGTAACGTGCACTTCCACTACACGCCGACGCATACCTCTTGGCTCAACCAAATCGAAATCTGGTTCTCTATCCTCAGCGGGAAGTCGCTGGACGGCGCGTCGTTCCGCAGCATCGGCGAACTCAAAGCACACATCACCAGCTTCATCGCTAGCTACAACGAGGACGCCCGCCCGTTCCACTGGACCAAAAGCCAAGTCCACCAAAAACGCCTCAAACCTTGCTTCGCCGTTCAATGATTCTGGGTACTAGCACTGGCAGCGGCGCCGGCGCATCCGCAAAAGCGGCGGCGTAGCCTGCGACCGTGAACTCGCTGTCGGCGGCGGCCGAAAGCGTCACCCGGCCGGCCAGCGCGCGCAGACGGCGCAGCTTCGCCTCCCCCAAGATGTTGTAAGGCAGGAAAATGTCTTTGAGGCCCGCATCGGCCATCACCTCCGCCTCGCCCAGCTTCTGGCAGGTGATCCCCACCGCCCCGCGAGCGACCTGGCGGGCGGCGAGCATCGGCAGCTTGTAAGTCTTGATGTGCGGACGAAGCCTGATGCCATGCCGGTCGGCATGGGCCTGCGCGCGGTCGATGTTGGCATTGACCCGGTCGATGTCGATCAGGACGGCGGGGGTGTCGATGGCCGATAGCGTCACAGGTGCAGTCCTGTTGCCGGGTCGAAGACGTAGACGTGGCGGCGGTCAACCGTAAGGTGCAGCGTGCTGCCGGGCGGGACGTCGATGCGTTCGCGGAACACGCACCGCACTTCGACGCCGGCGATCGTGCCGAACAGGTGCGTCTCGGCTCCGGTCGGCTCCATCACTGCGGCGATGAACGGGAACCCTTCAGGATCGCCTTCGGCGGCCTGCCGATAGTGCTCCGGTCGGATGCCGATCTCGACCGCCTGGCCAGGCTCGGCGCTGGTGGCGCCGACCGGCAGGCTGGTGCCGTCCGGCGTCCGCACGCGGACCTGGCCGCCATGGTCCTCGATGGTCCCCGCGATGAAGTTCATCGACGGCGAGCCGAGGAAGCTCGCAACGAACCGGTTCGCCGGCCGGTCATACAGTTCCAGCGGCGAGCCGACCTGCTCGATGTGCCCGGCGTTCATCACGACGATCCGGTCAGCCATCGTCATGGCCTCGATCTGGTCGTGCGTGACGTAGATGATTGTTGTCCTGAGTTGCTGGTGGAGCGCCTTGATCTCGGTCCGCATCTGCACCCGCAGCTTCGCATCGAGGTTGGACAGCGGCTCGTCAAACAGGAACAGGTCTGGCTCGCGCACGATGGTGCGGCCCATCGCGACCCGCTGCCGCTGCCCGCCCGAAAGCTGGCGGGGGTAGCGGTCCAGGTAGCCGTGCAGGTTTAGGATGGCGGCGGCGCCCTTGACCTTCGTGTCGATGACGCTTGAAGCGTCGCGCCGCATCCGCGGCCCGAAACCGATATTGGCGCGCGTGGTCATGTGCGGGAACAGGGCGTAGCTCTGGAACACCATCGAGATGTTGC
>CAXSFF010000885.1:0-2423 GCA_964236035.1 uncultured Acetobacteraceae bacterium | reverse complement strand
CCAACAGTGTCCAACCGTTTGACAGAGTGATACATGCGATAAGGGCCGCTTCCGACCCATTGCGGACATCGCCCGTCTCCGCTCATAAAACGAGATGTCACTGGACACGCCCAACACTGTAGACGCGCTCAGCGACGATAAGGACGGTGCGGCCGTCTCGCTCGCGATCATCGACGGCTGGGACTGGTCGGACGAAGCGAAGCACCTTCTCGCACTACAAACAAAGCTCAACGCCTACTTCGATTTCGTCCAAAGTGGTCAAATATTTGGGGTGCGTCCGGGAGCACGCGGCAAGAAATTAAGGATCGATCTCCTCACCAAGTATCCGCTGTCTGGTAGGGCTGAACGGTTCCTACAAATTGCCTCGAATACTGCACAGCAGCTCGACATTGAGATTGCATGCCGCGTTGTGCAAACATCCAGTTAGATAGGCTCCCCATCAAACTCCGACGGTCCGAAACTCAAGACTTTCGGACTCAGCTCCTGAAGCCAGAATCTTGCGGCGCCTCATAAAGCTTTGTAGCAAGAAGGTATCGCGAAAAACGGCAGCCCGTGGTGGGACCCATGCCCCCAAGGCTTCCGCGTACACGCCGACCCTGCAATTGCGCGGTCAGGCCAGCGCCCCCTGAAGCAACCGCCGGCATTCCAGGATGCTCGCGGGAGCATGGAGTGCGCACATGCGAACCACCATTGCCATTGTTGGAGCAGGCTTAGCTGGCCTGATCCTCGCCCGTGTCCTGTACCGGCATGGGATCGAGGCGGTGATCTACGAGGCCGAGAGTTCACCGACCGCCCGGACGCAAGGAGGGCTGCTCGACATGCATGAGCGCAGCGGCCAGTACGCGCTTGAGGCGGCTGGCCTGCACGATGCCTTCCTGCACTTGGTGCGGCCCGGCGAGGATGCCAAGCGCGTCGTGGACAAGGACGGCGTGGTCCTGCTCGACAGGCCGGGCGACCCCTCGTCCCCGCGCCCGGAGGTCGACCGGGGCGAGCTTCGCGCCATGCTTATCGCCTCGCTGCCCGGTGACGCGATCCGGTGGGGCCACAAGGTCGTGGCCCTGACGCCGACCGGGGACGACCGGCACGAAGTCGCCTTCGCCAACGGAGCCACGGTGACAGCCGACCTGCTCGTCGGAGCGGACGGCGCTTGGTCGAAGGTCCGTCCACTCCTGATCGCAGCCAGGCCGGCCTACTCCGGCAGCTGCTTCATCGAGATCGCCCTTGCCGCGGACGACGTGCGGCATGCGTCAAGTGTGGCGGCGATCGGCACAGGAACCCTGATGGCGGCGGCACCCGGCAAGGGCATCATCGCGCACCGGTGCGCAGACGGCAGCGTCGCAGGCTACGTGGCGCTGAATAAGCCGGAGGAGTGGGTCAGGGCCATCGACTTCACCGACCCTCGCGCGGGGCTGGCCCTGGTGACGGAGCAGTTCGCGGGCTGGGCGCCGCATCTCACGGCGTTCGTCACGGGCAGCACCGCCGATCCGGTGCTGCGCCCGATCCACGCGTTGCCGGCCGGGCTTGAGTGGCCCCGCCGGGCCGGAGCGACCCTGGTCGGCGACGCGGCACACCTCATGTCGCCGTTCGCTGGGGAGGGGGCGAACCTCGCCATGCTCGACGGCGCGGACCTCGCCTGCGCGATCATCGACCGGCCCGACGACGTGGAGGCCGCGCTGGCTAGGTACGAGGAGGTCTTGTTCCCGCGGAGCCGAGACGCGGCGCGGAGGTCCGCGCGGAACCTGGCGCAGTTCTTCGGCGATGCCTCACCTGGCAGCGTGGTCAATCTGTTCAGCAGGCCAGTTGCGCCTAGCCTGTAGGGCCAGGGGCGCTGGCCTATCGCCCATTACACGTAAACCAAGACTTTCGAGCAGTGTGATTGCTGACACGATTCCAATGGCTTAGGTCTGACCGAAAGTATGATCGAAACCGTGCAAATCAGCTTCCAGCTCTTCCGAGAGGATGATCTACCCCGGCTGCTAACGTGGCTGAGCGCGCCGCATGTCGCGGCATGGTGGAAACCCAGTACATCGGCCGAGATTAGAGTGAAGTACCTGCCGCGCCTGCGTAGCGAGACCGCCGTGCGGGTTTACGCCATCCTGTTGAACTCGGAGCCGGTCGGGATGGTGCAGGCCTACCCCGTGGACGGTGAGGCGGGAGCCGATGCGTGCGGCATCGATCTCCTGATCGGCAATCACTCCCTGATCGGCCGTGGCCTTGGCTCCCAGATTATCAGAGAGTTCGTCAGGGATGAGGTTTTCGGGCGGTTGGGCTTCTCTACTTGCGTCGCCGATCCCGACGTGACGAACCAGGGCTCCGTCCGAGCCTTTGAGAAGGCCGGCTTTGTTCATCGCCGGTTCGCGGAAGCTGACGGGGTAACCGCCAACATCATGTCTCGGGAGGCGGCGCGCGTCGAAGCGTCGACA
>CAXSFF010000884.1:0-2426 GCA_964236035.1 uncultured Acetobacteraceae bacterium | reverse complement strand
GCCGTCCGGATAGACATAATGAGCGTCGATGGCGTCGAACGATAACCCCTCCGCGCGAAGCCGACGGATTGCACGGAGGCTGGCCCAGTAGAGGAGGTAGGGCGCCGCCGACATGCCGAACCGGGGGATCACCGGATAGCGGGGATGATGGACGGTCAGCCCGTGGCGGGTTTCCACCGCCGCTACCCTGGCGTTGCGGCCCCATGCGCCGAAATGCCGGGAGCCAGACGGAAAATAGGGCAGCGGCGCTACGACCGTGGCGGTGGCCGCGCCGCTTGCCACCAAGTGCTGCAAGCGGTTGGCGACGAAGATGCCGTGGTTTGGGTTCTCACTGTTGGGAAACAAGGTCGAGAACGTCAGCAACTTAATGGGCCGGCTGTTCAACCCGGCTTCCGCGGCTGGTAGCGTTTGTCTTTCACTGGCTTGCCGGTTTCCCGCAGGTCGAAGGGAGACCGGATCTGCTTCAGGTTGCCTTCCTGCCGAATGGCCCAGACCACGAGCCAGACAACGCCTATCAAGCTGCAAAGATAGTAGAGCGCGTCCATGCCATGCTCTCCCGTTAGGTGCGCGTCATCGTCGAGGCGGCGGCGGAACCGATGCGGCGGCCCCGCCAGGCCGGGCCGGTTTCGGCGATCTCGGTATTCCGGCCGTGCAACGCCACCCTGACCTGCTGATCGGTCGCAGCGATGACGATGATGATGGTATAGTAATAGTCCCAGTAGCTGAGCGACAGCAGGGCGCCTGGAACCAGGTAGGCGATGATGGCGACCTGTGTCATCTTCGCCAGATCCCGGCACCATGCCAGCTCAGGCACCCTGCGAGTGGCGCGTATCATCCGGATCGCGCAGCCGATGCCGCCAAGCGTGATGGACAGCCAGATCAGGAACGTGGGCAAGCCGTGCTCGCCGATCACCTCGAAATAGATGCTGTGGACCGCCCGCGCCGTCGTGCCCGGATTGTAGCGGTTCACAAGATCCTGCCGGTACGGCCCCAAAAAGCCGGCTCCGGTCAGCGGGCGGGATGCCGCCATCAGCATCGACGTCTGCCACATGTCGAAGCGGCCCTCCGCCGACGTGTCGTTCTGATAGTCCCGGATGGTCGCCATCCGTTCGGTCCAGCTTGCCGGCATGAACGACAGCGCCCCCCAGAGCACTACGGCCATGATGACGCCAGACACGACCTTGTTCTTGCCGTTCCACCACAGGAACGCCGCCACGGCGGCAACGCCGACCAGCGCGCCGCGCGAGTAGCTGCCGAGGACGGCGACCAGGGTCAAACCCATCGCTGCCGCGAGAGCGATCCGGACGATGCGGTGTGCCGCATACATCCGGAGGTAGTTCATCAGCGGCAGCGACACCAGCAGCGCCACGGCGATCTGGTTGTTGTCGGAGATCATGGTGTTCGGCGGACCCCAGACCCGGAAGTTGCCCGCCGTCATCAAGACGAACACCCCGCCGCGAACGCCGAAGTAGCCCAGCGAGATGACCATGATCCAGAGCAAGGCGTGGATGCGGACCTTGTTCGTGACCAACATCGCGGCGACCAGGAGGAACGCGAACGCCTTGAAGGTCGCGTCCCATTTGGCCCAGACGAGGTCCGGCGGCGCGAGCGCGACAGCGGATGTGATCGTGATGCAAACCAGGAACAACGCGATGGGGACGGTCACCGCGTTGGCGTGCAAATGCTTGAAGTCCCGCTTGACGATGCAGCCAAGGACGGTCGTCGCCCCCACGATCAGCGCCCAAGGAACGCCGGACGACATGCCCCAGTTCAACTGCTGCGGGCTCATGAAAGACACCCAGGAGAACAGCAGCAAGCCGACGAACGGGCGCGTCAGGCTGAACGGGACCAGCGCCGTCATCATCAAGACGAAGATAAGATCGCGCATGGTTGAAGCTCTCGGATCAGCCAGCGGATTTGGATGGGACGGCCACGGTGATCATCGCTGTGGTGAAAGCTCGGCCAATAGCTGACGGGCTTGCGGCTTCTCGCGAAAGTCGCCAGTCGTCGCGACCACGGGGGTCAGCACCTTGACAGCCTCGGCGGGCTGACCGGCCGCCTTCAATGCCACCGCCAGATGATACTGGACGCCCGGGTCAGCCGGCATCTGGGCGCTGGCCTGACGCAGCAGCGACACGCCTGAGTCGCCGCCGCCTTGCGTCGCCAGGATATATCCCAGGGTGTCCGCCGTCTGCGGCCCAGGCGCCAGCATGTACGCCCGTTCCGCCAACGCCAGCGCCTGCGGGTTGTTGTCCTGCTGCTGCACCCAGGCAAGATTGTTGAGCGCCGCCACGTTGGCCGGCTGCCGCGTGACGACCCCCGTCAGCAACGTCTTGGCTTCCGGAAGTTGCAGGCGGCCGATGTCCATATCCGCCAGCGCCATGGCCACCTCGTTGTCTTCAGGATGCTGCGCCAGCCATGCACGC
>CAXSFF010000883.1:0-2427 GCA_964236035.1 uncultured Acetobacteraceae bacterium | reverse complement strand
CCGTCGCCGTCACCAAGGGCACCACGCCGAGTACGAAGGCGAACGAGGTCATCAGGATCGGGCGCAGCCGGGTGCGCGCCGCCTGCACCGCCGCCTCCGACGCCGTCGACCCGGCGTCCTGCGCCTGCTTGGCGAACTCCACGATCAGGATCGCGTTCTTCGACGCCAGCCCCACCAGCACCACGAAGCCGATCTGCCCCAGGATGTCCACGCTCATGCCGCGCAGCAGCAGCCCGGACACGGCCGCCAGCAGGCACATCGGCACGATCAGCACCACCGACAGCGGCAGGCTCCAGCTCTCGTACTGCGCGGCCAGCACCATGAACACGAACAGCACGGAGGCGCCGAAGATCAGGATCGTGCTGTTGCCCGCCTGCTCCTGCTGGAACGCCAGGTCGGTCCACTCGAAGCCCATCCCCGCCGGCAGCCGTTCCTTCGCCAGCTTCTCCATCGCGGCCAGCCCGTAGCTGGAGGAGACCCCTGGCATCACCCCGCCCTGCACCTCGGCCGCCGGGTACAGGTCGTAGCGCGGCACCCGGTACGGCCCCGTGACGTCGTGGAAGCTCGCCACCGAGCCGATCGGCACCATGGCGCCGCTGGCGTTGCGGGTCTTGAGCCGGGCGATGTCGGCGGTGGTGAGCCGGAACCGGCCATCCGCCTGCGCGATCACCTGGTAGGTGCGGCCGAGATAGTTGAAGTCGTTGATGTAGGCGGAGCCGAGGAAGACCTGCAGCGCCTCCGACACCTTGTCCGGCGACACGCCGAGCTTCTCCGCCTTCACCCGGTCGATGTCGGCGTAGATCGTCGGCGTGCCGGCGCTGAACGGGCTGAACACGCCCGCCAGCCCGGGCGTGCCGTTGGCCGCCGCCGCCAAGTCCTGCGCCGCCGCCTGCAACGCCGCCGAGCCGAGGCCCTGCTGGTCCTGCAACAGCATCTTGAAGCCGCCGGCGTTGCCGATGCCCGCCACCGGCGGCGGCGCGATGGTGATGACGAAGGCGTCCTCGATCACCGACAGCCGCTGGCGCAGCGAACCCAGGATCGCGTCGGCGGTCAGCCCCGTGCCGTCGCGCTCGGCGAACGGCTGCATGGTGCTGAAGATCGCCCCCGCGTTGGGCGCGTTGGTCAGCGTGGCGCCGTCCAGCCCGGAGAACGCCACCGCATGCTCCACGCCCGGCGTCGCCAGGATGATCCTGGTCGCCTCCCGCACCACGGCGTCCGTCCGCGCCAGCGAGGCGCCCGGCGGCAACTGCACCACGGTGATCAGGTAGCCCTGGTCAAGCTCCGGGATGAAGCCCATCGGCGCCCGGCTGAACTGCCAGCCGGTCAGGCCGATCAGCAGCGCGTATGCCACCAGCATCAGCGCGCTCAGGCGGATCAGCCGCGCCGTCAATCGGCCGAACCGCTCCGACAGCCATTCGAAGCCGCGGTTGAAGCCGTTGAAGAACGCCACCACGGGGCGCACCAGCAGGGAACGCTGGCGCGCGGTATCATGCGCCTGGTGCGGCTTGAACAGGATCGCGCACAGCGCCGGGCTGAGCGTCAGCGACACGAAGCAGGAGATCACCGTCGACGTCGCGATGGTCACGGCGAACTGGCGGAAGAACTGGCCGGAGATCCCAGAGATGAACGCCGACGGGATGAACACGGCGCACAGCGTCAGCGCGATGGCGATCAGCGCGCCACCCACCTCGTCCATCGTCTTGTGCGCCGCCTCCCGCGGCGACATGCCGAGCCGCAGGTTGCGCTCGACGTTCTCCACCACCACGATCGCGTCGTCGACGACGATGCCGACGGCCAGCACCAGCCCGAACAGCGACAGGTTGTTCAGCGAGAAGCCGAGCGCCGCCAGCACCGCGAAGGTGCCGACCAGCGACACGGGGATCGCCACGATCGGGATGACGGAGGCGCGCCAGGTCTGCAGGAACAGGATGACTACCACGACGACCAGCGCCACCGCCTCCAGGATGGTCACCAGCACCTCGTGCACGGACTGCGCGATGAACCCCGTGGTGTCGTAGACGATGTCGTAATGCAGCCCCTCGGGGAATGTCTTGGACAAGTCCTCCATTGCGGCATGGACGTGCTGCGCGGTGGACAGGGCGTTCGAGCCGGGCTGCTGGTAGATCAGCAGGGGGACCGCGTCGAGCACGTCGAGGTAGCCGTTGGAGCCGTAATCCTGCGCGCCCAGCTCGACCCGGCCGATGTCCCTGATGCGGGTGACGCGGCCGGCACTGTCGGACTTGACGACGATGTCGGCGAATTGCGCCGGGTCGACCAGGCGGCCCAGCGTCTGCACGTTGAGCTGGAACGCGCCCGGCTGCGGCACCGGCGGCTGCCCCAGCACGCCGGACGACACCTGCACGTTCTGCGACTGCAACGCCGCGACGACCTCGCCGGCGGTCAGGTCGTAGGCGGCGACCTTGTCTG
>CAXSFF010000882.1:0-2431 GCA_964236035.1 uncultured Acetobacteraceae bacterium | reverse complement strand
TGAGGTTGTAGAGCGAGCCGTAGCCGACGGAGATCAGCCCGGAGTTGCTGAACGCCCCCGCGTTGAAGGTGTGGTTCGCGTTGAAGGCGAGCGAGTCGTAGAGGTCGCTCGTGACCTTGGTGCCATTGCCGTCGCCCGGGCTGCCGATCGCGATGGTGCCGGCGTTGCTGACGGCGCCAAAGAGGGAGAGGTCGAAGCCGGTCGCCAGGGCCAGGGCGTTCGCGCTCGGGTTGGCGTTCGTGGAGGTGACGGCGAGCGTGGTGCCCGGCCCGATCATCGAGTCCGTCAGGAACGCCGATGAGATGTTGGCGACGCCCTGGCTGTTCCACGTGTAGCGGTAGGTGAGCGACGCGACGGACAGCGTCTCGTCCGTCAACTGCGTCGCGACGTCCGTCGAGCTGAACGGCGACAGCGCGCTGGTATCGACCACGGCGGTGTCGCCCGGCCCCGGCACCATGCCCTGGACCCAGTTGGCGGGGCTGGAGAACTCGCCGTGGGCGGTGGGCTTCCAGGTGTAGCTGGTCATGCTGTCGGAGCTTTCATGCGCGCCGTCGCGACGCGGGTGGGGACGATCCTTGGGCCGGGCTCGCAGGGCCGGAGCGGCACAGGCCAGCCCGGGCGGGGAGTGTCAAGGCCGCGGTCGCAGGCGACCGGCTGCGGTCTTCCAGACCCCTGCGGCGGCCTCGTCCACACCGTCTCCAGCCGCAAGAGCCGACGCAGGAGGTGCGCGCCTCATGCCGCCAGCACGCAGCGCGGCAGGTAGTCGGAGGCGACGGTGATCGGCCAGCCGCGCCGCGTCATGGAGGCGGCGAACGCCAGCGGCCCCAGCGCGATGAAGCCGAGGGGGTCGTTGGACTGGTCCTCGCCCGGGTTCGGCTGCACTTCCGAGAAGTAGCGCCGGTGGTTCTCCAGCGCCTTGAGTAGCGCCGCGTTGAACGCGTCCGGGTCCATGGTGGTGGCGTTCAGCAACCCTATCTCCAGGCTCGACTTGAAGAACATGTAGGCGGTCGGCCCGTCGCCGTGCCGCAGCCGCTCCGGTGCCGATTCGCGCATCGCCGCGACGAGTGCGTCCCCTGTCCAGGGCGCCCCGAGCTGGAACCCCTGCAGGGCGCGCGCCCAGTGGAACTGGTACTCCTCGGGGAACACGCCCTCCACGCGCAGGGCCTGCACGTCCACCTGCGCCAGCGCGTCGAGCGAGGCGTCGTCGCCCGCTGCAAGGGCTGCGTAGAAGCCGTCGGTGAAACCCCCGACGGTGATCCGGTCGTTCCTGGACCATCGCTGCGCCGTGACCGGCTCGCCCTCGATGTCGAGCACCACCGGGCCTTCGCCGGGCGACACCAGGGCGCAGCACGCCACCATCGCCCGCCCGGCGCGGCGCAGCGAAGCCACGATCGCCGGCGAGTCCGGCTCCACCAGTTGCAGCAGGCCGGCCTCGAACAGGCTGTGACGGTGGAGGCTGTACGCATTATCGGAACGTTTCGGCAGGTGGGCGCGGGCGTTGTCGGTGTGCCTACGCTTGGTGTCCAGCCGTTCAGCGAAGGTCCCGTCGCCCGAGTCTGTCGCGTGCCGCGCGACAAAGGAGGTTGGTGCGGGCAACTGCTCCCTCATGGCTTTGCCGAACGGCTGATGTCAAACGCGTGCACGTCAACCGATTGCGAGGAGCTTCTGCCGTTTGCGTCAAGCTTCACCGGCGTCCGTGCCTCCAGGTAAGTGACTTCGTTAAGATCATCGGCAATCACCAAATGGTCGGCAGCCCTGCGTGCCGAGGCGTCCTTGCTCTTGCCCATGATCTCGACGATTTTGTCGAAGTAAAGCCGTGTTCCTTGCATCGCCGGTTCGTTGCCCACCATGCGGGTGCCCAGCGGCGACGTGCCGCCCTTGGCCTCGACCACGACGTAGTGCTCGCGCCCGTCCGCGCCCCGCACGCGCCAGACCTGATCGAAGTCGCCGGACTTCGAAGTGGCGCTCGGGCCGCCGTAGACCAGCTCCGGCTCCGCACTCGGGCGGGCGTAATGCGCCCGCACATACGCCTCGGCCCCTGCCTCGCCCAGCTTGCGGCTGGCGGCGATCACCTCCTGCTGCGAGCGAAGCAGCGCCTCGTGCTGCTGAGGCGTCAACGGCGCCCCGCTGGCTTTCAGAGCGGCGAGGGGCTGGTACTCCGCCCGTGCTTGGTCGCGTTCACGTTCCAGCGGCCCCATCACGTCGCGCTGCGTCCTCGTGGACAAGGTGAAGCTCTGCTTGTCGCCGGCATAGCTCGGCCGCACCGGGTCACCCACCGCCTCAACCGCCCGGTTCTGCGCGTCGTCCCACACCATGTGCGGCCGGGTTGCCCCTCCCCCGTTCGACCGGATGCGCAGCTCGTCGTCCAGCATCGCCCAATGGTAGCCGGGCGCCGGGATCTCCGGCCGCCCGAGCCGCGCCGCCTCGTCGC
>CAXSFF010000881.1:0-2433 GCA_964236035.1 uncultured Acetobacteraceae bacterium | reverse complement strand
GGAGGCCAGGACGGTCGAGCGGGCCGGAAGGGCAGACAGCAAGAAGCTGCGCCGCTTCAAGGAATTCTACGACGGCTTCAAGGAATTCTACGACGGCGCCGCAAGCTGGGATCGCGTCGAGCGCATCATCGCCCGCACCGAAGCCGGGCCGCAGGGCGTCGACACACGCTTCATCGTTACCAGCCTCGAAGGCATACGCGGCCGCACCGTCTACCAGGACATCTACTGCGCCCGCGGTCAGGCCGAGAACCATATCAAGGCATGGAAGACCCATCTTGCCGCCGACCGCACGTCGTGTTGCCGCGCCGCTGCCAATCAGATGCGCCTGTTCCTGCATATCGGCGCATACTGGCTGATGTGGAGTCTGCGCGCTGCCATGCCCCGACGTTCAGTCTGGCGAGTGGCTCAGTTCGATACCCTGCGCCTGCGCCTGATCAAGTTTGCCGCCACGGTGGAGGTGCTCAAGCGCAAGGTTCGACTCCACCTGCCTCTCTCGACCCCAAACCAGCCGATCTTCGCCTGCGTGCTGACGCGGTTGTCTCGCATGCTCACCTGAGACACGGGGCAGACGCCCCGCAGAACCCCGCCTGTCCAACCCCTCAACGCCGCAGCCTCCGAGCCTGCCAAGCGCCGAAAACCGGCGCGTCCACCTACGCCGGTGCCGCAGATCTCGCCGACCAGGCCGCCCTCATGCATTATCGCGGCTAGCGGCGACACGGGACCTCCTTCCCCAAGGCTGTTCAGTTCTCTTGTCTTGGCTGGGGTGAGTCCGGACGGCCACAGGGTCTGGGCAAAGTGAAATGGTTGAGAAGAAAAGGGATTCTCGAACAGCGGGATATCTGACTCGTAGGTGGCAACCGAGTTGGAGGTTGCCGTGTCTGCATTCGTGCCGTTACTGAACCTGCTGGCGGAGGTCCCCGATCCGCGCCGGGCAGAAGGGAAACGCTACAAGCTCCCCCACGTGCTGCTGTTCGCGATCCTGGCGCTCGTGACCGGCGGCAACTCCTACCGCGGCATCGTCACCTTCATTGATGTCCACCGTCACCGGCTGAACGCCGCGTTTGGGCTGAGCTGGCGGCGGGCACCGTCACACACGGCCATCCGCGCCATTCTCCAGGGGCTGGATCCGGTCGGGGTGGAGGCAGCCTTCCGCCGCCATGCGGCCCTGTTGCAGGCCGCCCGCGCCATCCCCGGACAGGGCAGCATCGCGCTCGACGGCAAAACGCTGCGCGGCAGCTTCGACGCCTTTCACGACCGTGCCGCCGCCCAGGTGCTGAGCGCCTTCGCCACCGACACCGCCCTGGTGTTGGCGCATGTCGATGTCGCCGAGAAGTCCAACGAGATCCCGGCGGCCCAGGCGCTGCTCGCCGAACTCGGCCTCGTCGGCGGCGCTCTTGTCACTCTTGATGCATTGCACTGCCAAAAAAACATTTCGAGATCGCTTCAGCCGTCAACGTCGCCTTGATCGTCCAGGTCAAGGATAACCAACCGACCCTGCACCGGCAGATCCAGGAGATCTGCACGACCACAGCGCCGTTGGCGTCCACCGATAGCCGCGATACCGGTCGCAACCGCAACGAAGATCGCCGTGTTGCCGTCTTCGAACCAGCCGGCCAACTGGCCAGCACCGACTGGCAGGACCATGTCGCCGTCATCATCCGGGTCGAGCGCAAAGTCTTCACCCGCAGCACCAAAACTGGCCTGCTGCACCAGGCGACTGAGACCGCCTTTTACATCTCCAACAAGCCGATTACCGCCACGCGCGCAGCTGAAGCCATCCGTGCGCACTGGAAGATCGAGACCACCTCCCACTACAGCCGCGACGTCACCATGAGAGAGGACGCCTCACGCATCCGCTCCAACCCCGGCATCTTCGCCCGTCTGCGCAGCTTCGCCTTCAACATTCTCAAAGCCAACAAAGCCAGCACACTCCCTCAGGACCGTTATCGTGCCGCCTTGGCCGGTGTCGATAACCTGCTCAACCTCCTGACCCTTCGAGAGAACTGAACAGCCTTGCCCTCGGATGGATGCCATGCTTCATCGGCATTTCGGCTTGTGGCTACAACGGTTGGCATCCGCTCCAACGAGGTGTCCGCGATCATGACCGAGTTGGCCAAGTGCCACGCCGTCCTTACCGAACGCCGGCGCGTCGAAGGCGTTCGCGGGCCGGGGCAGGTCCTGTATTTCATAAACAAGAACGTCGCCGAGTACGGCAGCCGCGCCACCGAGTAGGAGCTGTGCCGCATCTCCAAGCCGGGCTGGCTCTTGTCGCACTCCGGGGTGGTGGTAGGTCCTTCATGCGACCAGCCCAGCGACAAGGGTGCTGAGCAGGGCTTTACCGCGTCAGCGCGCGTTATGCACAAACTGGAAGAAGCCGAGGTAGAGCGGCAGTTTGTCCTGCGAGATGCCGCGATGCGGCCGCAACCAAGAGAC
>CAXSFF010000880.1:0-2435 GCA_964236035.1 uncultured Acetobacteraceae bacterium | reverse complement strand
CGGCGCCCAGCAGCAACGCGGAGCCGGGCGGTGCGCCGTGCGCCACCAGGTTGGCGATGAACCCGGCGCCGTCGGTGTTGCTGCCGATGGTGCGTCCGTCCTCGAACACCAGCGTGTTGACCGCCCCTGCACGGCGGGCGGAGGGGTCCAGCACGTCGCACAGCGCCGCCACGGCCTCCTTGTGCGGGATCGTCACGTTGGCGCCGCGGAAGCCGGCTGCGCGCAGCCCCGCCACCGCCGCGGCCAGGTGTTCCGGGCGCACCGGCAGCGGCAGGTAGGCGCCGTCGATGCCGCTCTGCGCCAGCCAGTGGTTGTGCAGCTTCGGCGAACGGGAATGCGACACCGGCCAGCCTATGACTCCGGCCAGGCGAGCGCGCGCGGTGATGTCGGGCATGGCGCAGTCAACCATCCAGGACGCTGCCGCGACAAGCCTGGTCGTCGCCGAACCCGGTCGATCCCGGTGCGTTCGGAGGCCGGACAGGAACGCGGAGGCTGGGATGGCTAAGACCCCGAAGCAAGGCGACAAGGTGAGCTGGGACACGCCGCAGGGCAAAACCCATGGCACGGTCGAGAAGGTCGTGACGAGCACGACGAAGGTGAAGGGTCACATGGCGAAAGCCACCAAGGAGAAGCCCGAGGTGGTGGTGAAGAGCGCCAAGTCGGGCAAGGCGGCAGTGCACAAGCCGGAGGAGCTGAAGAAGGGCTAAGCCTGCTTTTCCCCTGCCCTTGCGGGAGGGGATGCGCGACCCTCGGGTTTGGAGCGAAGGCACGACGGCTTGTGCCTTGGACGGCGAGCACTTCGGCACATTCGACCTCGACATGACCACTTGCCTCGACCTCGAAGCCAGAGAAGCGGCGTGAGTTGGAGAAGGAACGGTTGTCATGACCGGAAAACCTGCCGCCGTGGCAGCAGCTGGCCGCCGGCGCCGAGGTCGACCTGCTCGCCTACCTGATGAGCCGGTGTTTCGGCATGCTGCACTACTTCAAGATCTACGGCTGGGGCTTGTCCGCCTTCAGCGCCGGGGCGGGCGCCGGGCCGATCTTCGGTGGCCGGGTGCACGACTTGACTGGCAGCTATGTGCTGGCGTTGTATGGTTTCGCAGTCATGCTGGTGGTGGCGGCGACGTTGATCGCCAGTTTGGGCCGCCTGAATCAAGAACACATTGGAGGAGTTCGCCGATGAGCGCTGCATCCATCCCTTGGGACACGCGCTACGAGGCGAAGGCGATCCTGTTGCTGTGCCTCGGCTTCGGCCTGGTCGGCCTCGACCGCTTCATGATCCTGCCGATGTTCCCCACCCTCATGACGGAGCTCGGCCTCACCTACCAAGACCTCGGCTACATCACCGGCATCCTCGCGATCACCTGGGGCATCGCCGGGTTCCTGATGGGTCGGCTGTCCGACCGCATCGGGCAGCGCAAGGTGGTGGTGGGCGCCATGATCGCCTTCTCCGTGCTGGTCGGGCTGAGCGGCCTCGCCAGCGGCCTCGGCTCCCTGCTGGTGATCCGCGCCATGATGGGTCTGGCGGACGGTGCCTACACGCCGCCCAGCATCATCGCTACCCTGGAGGCGTCCAAGCCCAGCCGCCACGGCCTCAACCTCGGCATCCAGCAGGCGGCGCTGCCGCTGTTCGGCCTCGGCCTCGCGCCGATCCTCGTGACGCAGATGCTGCAGATCGTCGACTGGCGCGTGATCTTCGCCATCGCCGCCCCGCCGGGCCTGATCGTGAGCTACCTGCTGTACCGGACCCTGCGCACGCCCTCCGCCGAAAGCGCCGCGCTCCACACCGCCACCCATGACGCGGGCGAACACGTCTGGACCGATGTGCTCAAGCAGCGCAACGTCCTGCTCGCCATGGCCGGAATGCTGTGCTGGCTCACCTGCCTGATCGTCACCACGGCGATGCTGCCCAGCTACCTCATCGACTACCTGCACCTAAGCCTTGGCCAGATGGGCTTCGTGCTGTCGGCCACCGGGTTCGGCGCCACGGTCGGCACGGTGACCATGCCGTGGCTGTCGGACCGTCTTGGCCGCAAGCCGGTGATGGTCGGCTGCAGCCTGGCGACGTGCCTCTCCTTGTTCCTGCTGACCCGCGTCGGCCCTGACACGGCGACGCTGTTCGCCGTGCTGTTCGTCGTGCAGTTCTTCAACTTCGCCAACATCACCCTCACCGTCGGTCCGCTCAGCGCCGAGTCGGTGCCGGCCAAGCTGATGGCGACGGCGTCGGGCGCCACCATCTGCGTGGGGGAGATCTTCGGCGGCGGCATCGCCCCCGTGCTGGCCGGGCACGTCGCCGGCTGGTTCGGCATCCAGTACACGCTCTATCTCGGCGTCGCCGCCATGGCCGCCGGCACGCTGATCTGCCTCGGCCTGCGCGAGACGGCCCCGAACGTGTTGAGCCGCCGCGGCCTGTCGGCCGTCCTCCAACCCAAGCG
>CAXSFF010000879.1:0-2436 GCA_964236035.1 uncultured Acetobacteraceae bacterium | reverse complement strand
CACGGGCCTGCCGCAAAACGGCCTCAGCGCCGCCAACTTCCGTGTGGGGTGAGCCGGGCAGGCCCGGGCGGCGCCGGCACGATCCGCGGTGGTGCGAGCGTTGCCGACGCCGCCGTGGCGGAGGACCGCAACCCGGGCATGGTTCGATCGTTTCAGGCAGCACCCCGATCGCGGGGCATGTTTGCGGAGGGCCGATTTGTGAGCGAGACCAACGACACCGCCAAGCTGTGGGACATGATCAAGTCCATCGAGATCGCCATGATGGTGACTGAGGATGGCGCTACGCTGCGCAGCCGCCCGATGGCGGTGTCGCAGAAGGATTTCGACGGCACGCTGTGGTTCTTCACCCGCGTCAGCTCGCACAAGGTGACGGAGATCGAGAGCGAGCACCAGGTCAACTTGGCATATGCCAACCCGTCCAAGCAGAACTACGTGTCGGTGTCGGGCAAGGCAGCGCTGGTCCGCAGCAAGGCGGATATCGACGCGCATTGGTCGGAGGCGCTGAAGACCTGGTTTCCCAAGGGCAAGGATGACCCGGAGATCGCGTTGCTGAAGGTGACGGTCGCGCAGGCGGAATACTGGGACGCACCGTCCTCCACCATGTTGCATGCCTATGGCTACGTGAAGGCCGTGCTGACCGGCGAGTCGCCGAACCCGGGTGGGCACGGCACGGTGACGCTGAGCTGATCGACGCTCACAACGAACCTCTCGCACCAGCGGGCTAACGGCTGCCTGCGCCGTATTGAGCATCATGGAGCCGGCGGTAGACCCCGTCGGCGCCGATGAGTTCGCCGTGCGCGCCTTGTTCCACCACGCCGCTGCCGTCCACCACCACGATGCGGTCGGCGTTCTGGATCGTGGCCAGCCGGTGCGCGATCACCAGCGTGGTGCGGCCTTGCGACAACTCCGCCAGCGACGCCTGGATTGCGCGTTCGGTTTCCGTGTCCAAGGCCGAAGTCGCCTCGTCCAGGATCAGGATGGCCGGGTTCTTGAGGAACATGCGGGCAATCGCCAGGCGCTGCTTCTGCCCGCCTGACAGCTTGACGCCGCGCTCGCCGACCACCGTGCTCATTCCATCCGGCATGCGGGCGATGGTGTCTTCCAGCCGCGCGCGCCGGGCGGCGTCGGCGATGTCGGCGTCGGAAGCGTCCAGCCGGCCATAGGCGATGTTGTCGCGCAGGGTGCCGGCGAACAGGAACACGTCCTGCTGCACGATGCCGATCTGGCTGCGCAGCGAGGCCAGCGTCACGCTGCGGATGTCGATGCCGTCGATGGTGATGCGGCCCCCGCCCACGTCGTAGAACCGCGGCAGCAGCGAGCATAGCGTGCTCTTGCCGGCGCCGGACAGCCCGACGAACGCCACCGTCTCGCCCGCCGCGATCGCCAGGTCGACGCTGTCCAGCACCATCGGGCCGGCGCCGTAGCCGAACCGCACGCCCTCGTAGCGGATGTCGCCGCGCACGGACGGCAACGTGCCGGCGCCCGGCGCATCGACGATGTCGGGCGCCGTGTCCAGCAGGTCGACGTAGCGGCGGAACCCGGCGATGCCCTTTGGATACGTCTCCAGCACGGCGTTGATCTTGTCGACGGGGCGGAAGAACACGCCCACCAGCAGCAGGAAGCCGACGAAGTCGCCCTCGGTCAGCGAGCCGGCCAGTACGAAATACGCCCCCGCCACCATCACGATCATCTGCGTCAGCCGCAGGCTCAGATAGGATAGCGAGGTGTTGGCCGCCATGATCCGATAGGCCTGCAGCTTGGTGGTACGGTAGCGCGCGTTGTCGCCGGCGAACAGGCGGCTCTCGTGGCGCTCGTTGGCGAACGCCTGCACCACGCGGATGCCGCCGATGTTCTCCTCCATGCGCGCGTTGAAGGCGCCGACCTGGGCGAACAGGGCGCGGAAGTTGTGCGTCATGCGCGCGCCGTACCGCGTGGTGACGAAGGCGACCGGCGGCACCACCAGCGTCGTCAGCAGCGCGAGCGGCACGTTGACGGCATACATCAGGGCGAACGCGCCGACGAAGGTCATCACGGCGATGAACAGGTCCTCGGGGCCATGGTGGGCGACCTCGCCGACCTCCTCCAGATCCTTGGTGACGCGGGCGACCAGGTGCCCCGTCTTCTGGTTGTCGTAGAAGCGGAACGACAGCTTCTGCAGGTGGTCGAAGGCCCGCCGCCGCATCTCGGTTTCCATGTTGATGCCGAGCACGTGGCCCCAATACGTCACCACCACCATCAACCCGGCGTTGGCCAGGTAGATCCCCAGCAAGGCCGCCGCCGCGAATGCGATCAGCCCCCAGTTGCGGCTCGGCAGCAGATGGTCGACGAAGGCGCGCACCGCCATCGGGAACCCCAGCTCCAGCAGGCCGGAGACCACGGCGCAGGAGAAATCCACCAGGAACAGGGTGCGGTGCGGGCGGTAGTAGGCGAAGAACT